>CAYHRR010000478.1:0-3662 GCA_964358875.1 uncultured Planctomycetaceae bacterium
GACGGTCGTCTCGAGACGGTCGACCCACTCGCGTGCTTGGCAGCGTTTGACCGCTGCGAGCAGCGCGCCTTCGTCGGTGACCGAACGCACTTGCTCGTAGCGATGCAGCCACGACTTCAATTCACCGTCGAGCGACTCGAGCGACGACTCGCCGATGCCGGTGACGCGCGCGCCCACCGCGTGGAGTGCGCGCACGAAATCGCGCTGGTTGCGCGGAAACGCAGGTTCGACGAACAGGACGTGCACGGTGCTTCTCCGGGATCTCGGCGCTTAGTGGGCGGGAACGAGCTTGCGATACAAAGCGATGTATTCGTCGACTTGGTGCTCCCAGGAAAAATCCCGGGCCATGCCGTTTTGCATCAGCTGCGACCAGGCGCCGTCGTCACGCCATGCGGCCAACGCGCGCCGCACGGCTTCGAGCAACGCCTCGGGCGTGAATTCGTCGAACAAAAAGCCCGTGCCTTCGCGCGTTTGCGCGTTCCACGGCGCGACCGTATCGGCGAGTCCGCCGGTGCGGCGCACGATCGGCACTGTGCCGTAGCGCAGGCTGTACATCTGATTGAGGCCGCACGGTTCGTAGCGCGACGGCATGAGGAACATGTCGCTCGCCGCTTCGATCCAGTGCGCCAGCGGGTTGTCGAATCCGGCCTGGAACGCGACCTTTTTCGGGAAGGCGCCCGCCAGCCAATTGAAGTAGTTCTCGTAGCGCTCCTCGCCGTTGCCGAGCACGACCAAGCGCACGTCGTCGCGGTGCAACAAGACCGGCAGGATGTCCGGCAACAGCTCGAAGCCCTTTTGCGCGGTCAAGCGCGAGACGACGCCGATCAACGGCGCTCGCGCGTCGAACTCGAGGCCGAATTTCTCGCACAGGGCCTGCTTGTTCGCTTCCTTGCCGCGCAAGTCGCGTTCGTTGAAACGGTGCGGAATCAGCTTGTCGCTTTTCGGATTCCACTCGTCGTAGTCGACGCCGTTGACGATTCCGAACAACGAGTCGCTGCGCTTGCGCAACAACGCGTCGAGTCCCATGCCGAGCTCGTCGCCTTGGATTTCGCGCGCATAGGTCACGCTGACCGTCGTCAACGCGTGCGCGTAGAGGATCCCGGTCTTGAGGAAGTTGACGCGGCCTTCGTCGAGGTCCTCTTGATAGAGAAAACGCTTTTCACTCTCGAGGCCGAGCTCGCCGAGCTTGTCGGATCCGACGACGCCCTGATAGCCGATGTTGTGGATCGTCAGCACGGTGCGCGTGCGCGCGAACAGCTTGTCCCAGGCGTACAAGGTCTTGAGGTACAGCGGCATCAACGCCGTGTGCCAGTCGTTGCAGTGCACGATGTCCGGCGCCCACTGCGTCCATTGGCACATGTCGAGCGCCGCGCGCGAAAGCAGCGCGAAACGCAGGTGTTCGTCCTCGTCTTGCGTGTAGATGCCCTCGCGGTCGTAGAGATCGGGGCAGCGCACGAAATACACGTCGAGCTTCGACTTCGGCAACTTCGCCGTCGACACGCTGAAGTGGTAGGTGCGTGCACCCAAGCGCACAGGGATGTCCTGCAACTGCGCGAGCGGAGTGAAGTCGTATTGACCGCGCAGGCGCCGATAGAACGGCATCACCAGACGCACGTCGTGCTTCTTCTTGTGGAGGTGACGTGCGAGCGCGGCGGTGACGTCGGCGAGTCCGCCGGTTTTGGCGAACGGCGCGACCTCGGAAGACACGAGGCAAATTTTCAGGGGATCCATGCGCGGCGCGCAGGATAGCGGCGCACGGCGCGCGACGGCTAGCGACTGCTGTGCGGGACGGCTATCCTCGCGCCGCATGCCGCGCGTTCTCTTCGTCGCACCGTTTGCCGCCGACACCACCATGCGCTTCACGCGCGCGACGGCCGAACTGCCGGACGTCACGCTCGGATTGATCACGCAGGAGCCGCTCGACAAGTTCCCCGGCGATCTGCGCCGCCGCATCACCGGTTTTCGCCGCGTCACCGACGCGATGAACGTCGAACAGCTCGCCGAGGCGGCGCTGTCGATCGGCGCGGAGTGGCAGGCCAAGCCCGAGCGCATCATCGGCGTGCTCGAACAACTGCAAGTGCCGCTGGCCGAGGTGCGTGAGCGCCTGCAGATCCGCGGCATGGACGCAGCGGAAGCGCGCAATTTTCGCGACAAGTCGCAGATGAAGGACGCGTTGCGCGCCGCGGGCTTGCCCTGCGCGCAGCACCGTTTGTGCGGCAACGCGGGCGTGGCGCTCGAATTCGCGGACCAAGTCGGCTACCCGCTCGTCGTCAAGCCGCCCGCGGGCGCCGGCGCGCGCAACACCTTCCGCGTTTCGAACCGCGACGAGTTGCGCAGCGGCCTCGCTTCGATGGCGATCAGCGAAAGCGCGCCGGTGTTGCTCGAGGAATTCATCACCGGCCAGGAGTACTCCTTCGACACGGTGACGCTGCACGGCGTGCACCTGTTCCACTCGATCATCAAGTACTTGCCCGCGCCGCTCGACGTGCTCGAGAACCCCTGGATCCAATGGTGCGTCATGTTGCCTCGGCACATCGACACGCCGGAGTTCGCGCCGATTTTCGAAGCCGGTCCGCGCGCCTTGGACGTGCTCGGCATCCACACCGGCATCACGCACATGGAGTGGTTCGCGCGTCCCGACGGTCGCATCGCGATCTCGGAAGTCGCCGCGCGTCCGCCGGGCGCGCAGTTCAGCACGCTCATTTCCTACACGCACGATTTTGATCTGTACCGCGCCTGGGCGCGGCTGCTCGTCGCGGAAGAATTCGACGTACCACAGCGCAAGTTCGCTTCCGGCGCCGCCTACTTGCGCGCGCACGGCCAAGGTCGCGTCACGGCGATCGACGGCCTCGACGAAGTGCAGCGCGAGTTGGGCGAGCTGATCGTCGAGACCAAGCTGCCGCGCATCGGCATGACGACCACCGGCACGTACGAAGGCGAAGGTTTCGTCATCGTGCGTCACCCCGAAACCGCCGTCGTCGAAAACGCGTTGAAGCGCATCGTCAGCACGGTGCGCGTGCGCCTCGGCTGAAAACCCACGGAGCCCGCGATGAACGTGATCATGATCTCGCCGGGTTTCCCGGCCGAAATGCCGCACTTTGCGCGCGGTCTGCGCGAGGTCGGCGCGAGCACGCTGGGCCTGGGCGACACGCCGCTGGGCGCGCTCGATCCGCTGGCGCGTGCGTCGCTCGACGCCTATATGCAGGTGCCGAACCTGTGGGACGAACTCAGCGTCGTCGAGGCGGTCAAGCAGCGCGTCGCCGGTCAAACGATCAACCGCGTCGAGTGTTTGTGGGAGCCGGGCATGGTGCTCGCTGCGCGTTTGCGCGAGGCGCTCGGCGTGCGCGGCCTCAACGTCGAGCAGACGATTCCGTTCCGCGACAAGGTGGTGATGAAGGAAGTGCTCGCCGCCGCCGGCCTGCGCATCCCGAAGTTCGCGCGCGCGCGCAATGCGCAGGAGATGAAGGACGCTGCGGTGCACACGGGCTTCCCGCTGATCATCAAGCCGGTCGACGGCGCGGGCTCGGCCGACACCTACACCTGTCGCAATCAGGCCGAGCTCGAAAACGCGATGCGCATGACGCGCGCGGTGCCCGAGATGACCGGCGAAGAGTTCATCGAAGGCGAGGAGTACACCTTCGACACGGGCTGCGCCGACGGGC
>CAYHRR010000479.1:0-3652 GCA_964358875.1 uncultured Planctomycetaceae bacterium
GGACAATCCCGACGAGCGCGGCGGCAGCGCGGCGCCGCCCGGCAGTTGCAGCGTGCGCGGGAAGCCCCCGGCGGCCGCGGCCGGCGGCACTGCGGAGGACGGGGCCCCTGACGGCCCGCACGCGGCGAGCAGCAGCGCCAGCAGCGCAGCCCCCGTCAGGTTGGTCATCGCGCACCCCTTGCAGCCGAAGGATCGCGCGGCAGGCACGGGCATCCCGACTCGCGCCAGCGTGCCGACGCTCACGGTTGCGGGCCAGTCCCGGATTTTCACCGAGTTCCCCCGTCGCACCCCGACCTCCTCGGTTCACCAAGGCTGCCGCGGGCGCCTGCGCGCCAAGTTCAAAAGGAGCGCTGCAGCTCGCGCCGCAGCCGCAACAAGATGGCCGATGACGCACAGCGCGTCAACGCGGCGCCGCGCTCACTGCTTCGACAGCCAGTCGAGGAAGCGGTGTTCGAGCGTGTCCGCGCTGAGATCCGTCGCGCTGAATTCGACACCGTAGACCTCCTTGACCACTTCCTCGAATCCGGCCGCGCTGCCGGCTTGCGAGATCTCGACGAAAAGCCGGCCGAGTTGCGCGCGCGCGTCCGCAGGCTTGGCGTTGGAGCAGTCGCGCAACCAGTGCACGAACAGCGTCTTGTAGGAGCGATAGAACTCGAGGTAGTCGGCCATGTACTCGGCGGGCGGATGTTCCTTGCCCTGCGCCGCGCTGCCGAAGAACGGCGCGCGTACGAAGAACTTCTTGCCGCCGGCGTCGGCCTGGATCTGGAAGTAGACCAGGCGCTCCTCCTTGGCCTTCGCGCTCTTGGCGCCGACCTTTTGGCACTCGCGCAGCACCTTCAAGAAGAAGTCGGCGCCCGAGGTCGAGCGCCAGCGATTGTCAGCGTTGTTCTGCGGCAACGCGCCGCCGTTGGGGTTGCCGCCCGGTACGAAGGCCTCGGTCGGATCGCTCGAATTGGGCCGCCCCGAGCCGCCCGAGCGCGTGTTGTTCTGCCCATAGATCTCGATCACCATCGTCTGGCCGACGGCGAGTTCGAAGGCCGGATCGAGCGCGTTTCCGAAGAACGACCAACAGGCCATCACCGCGGCGCGCTGCGCGACGTGCTCGTGCAGGCCGGTGGTTTCCTTGGCATCCATCGCGACGCTCTCGGAGAAATCGTCGTAGCGCAAATGCACCGGCGGGTACTGGGTCGCGATCACTTGGTGGTTGTTGCGACCGAACTCGGTCCAGCCGACGAGCGCGTCCTTCCAATAGATGCTCTGCGTGGTCGCATCGAGACGGCCGAACAAGGCCGCCATGTCGACGAAGTTCTTGCGGCTCGGCGCGAGCACGATCGTCTGTGTGTCGCCGCCGCGCGGAGCGAGGCCGAGCAAGCTGCCGTCGCGAAACACGGCGGCCAGGCGCTCGACCTGCGGCTTGAGCGTGCTACCTCCGGCGAAAGCCTCGAACAGCGCGCTGTCCTTGGTTCCGCCGGGACCGACCTTGGCCGACTTCAAGAACTTGACGATGTCGGCGATGTCCGCACGGGCCTGGAGCGCTGCTTCGCCGTGCGCGCCGATCCAATCGATCCAGGCTCCGTGAACCTGGTACACGGCGGTCAACGCGTCGCGCACGTCGTCGGTCTGAGTCTTGTCCGCGAGCGCCTCGCGCGGCGCATAGAAATCGAGCACACCCGCCGGCACGAGGGCGTAGTGCGCCTCGAGCAGATCGTCGAGCCGCAGGTCGCTCGGCGCGACGCCGGGAACAGGATGCTGAGCGAGATACGTCTCGGCGATGCCTGCGAAGTCGACCTGTTGTCGTGCTGCGCTCGAACCGGCAAGGGCGACGAGCAACGCGAGGGCAGTCAAGTGTCGATTCATCGGGGATGTCTAGCAGGCAAGTGGAGTCGGACTACGCAGCGAGGCAGGCATGAACCTGGGAGAGACGCGTTCGTCGCGCCGGATCGCGTAGAGATTCCGTCAAACGATTGCGGCGCGTGCGCGACCCGCTCAAGCGCGCGCGCCAGCGCCCCATTCGAAGCGCACGGGCAGCGCAACGTCCGGGTGCAGGCTGTGGTGGACGGGACAGGTCAGCGCTGCATGCTCGAGCAGCTTGCGTGCGCGCTCGTCGAATTGGCCCGGGACACGGATCACGACCGTCAGCGAGCCGATGCGCCGCACCGGCTGTTGGACCATGGCTTTCTCGACCTCAACCGTGGCGCCGCGCAGATCCCAATCGTGCTTGCGCGCAGCGATGCCCATCAACGTGAGCATGCACGTACCGAGCGCGGTGGCGACCAAGTCCGTCGGTGAAAACGACTCGCCGCGACCTTGGTTGTCGAGCGGTGCGTCGGTCGACAATGTCGCGCGCGACGGCGTGTGGGTCGCCGTGCAGCGCAGCTCTCCCTCGTAGCGAATCTCGATCTTGACCATCGCGGTGCTCCTTCGAAGAACGCGCGAGGATAACGAGGGCTCACGGCGCGCGGTAGACGACCTCGCCGTCGATGATCGTCAGCAGCACGCGCGCGTCGAGCAGACGCGCGGGCTCGCACGTCAGCGGATCGCGATCGAACACGGTGAGGTCGGCTGCGTAGCCGACACACAAGCGTCCGCGCCGCTGTTCCTGCCGCGCGGCGTGTGCTGCGCCGAAGGTGAAGGCACTCAGCGCTTCGCTCGCACTCAAGCGTTGATCGGGGCGGTATCCATCCGGCGGCAAGCCGTTCGCTGCGCGGCACGTGATCGCCGCGTACAAGCCTGCGCGCGGATCAGGGCTTTCCACGGGAAAATCGCTGCCGAAGGCGAGTCGGGCGGGCTCGCTCGCCAAGCGCCGCCAGGCGTACGCGCCCTCGATGCGTGTCGCACCGAGGCGGCTCGGCGCCCAGGGCATGTCGCTCGTCGCGTGGACCGGCTGCATCGAAGCGACGACGCCGAGCGCCTCGAAACGACTCCAATCCTCAGGCGCAACGACCTGCGCGTGTTCGATGCGCGCTCGCAGTGCCGCGAAGCTCGGCGTCGACGCGCATTGTTCTTGGTAGACGTCGAGCACCATGCGATTCGCACGATCGCCGATCGCGTGGACCGCCGGCTGCAGACCGTGCGCGGCGCACAAGGCGACGGCGTGCTGCAATTCTTCGCGCGACAGCAGCGTGAGCCCGCTGTGCTGGGCTTCGTCGCTGTAGGGCGCGAGCAGCGCAGCGCCGCGCGAGCCGAGCGCACCGTCGGCGTACAGCTTCACTCCGTTGATGCACAGCCGATCGTCGCGCGCGTCGGCGAATTGCATCGCGCTCACGTCGGCCTCGGACAAGGTCGCGTCGCCGCTGAAGTACTCGACGAGGCGCAATTTCAGACGTCCGTCGCGCTGCAGTCGGCGCAAGGTCGCAAGTCCGGCGCGTGAGACGCCCATGTCGTGCACGCAGGTCAATCCGAAGGCGAGCAACTTGTCCTGGGCCGCGAGCACGTGACGCTCGAACGCGTCGGCGTCGCGCGCGGGCACCGCGCGCTCCACCAGTTCGGTCGCCGCGTCGATGAAAACGCCCGTCGGACGGCGATCGGGTCCGAGGAGCACGCGCCCCCCGCTGCCCACTTCTTCCGTGTCGAATTCACGCTCGACTCCGGCGCGCACGAGCGCCGCGCGATTGGCGAGCAGTGCGTGACCGTCGACGCGCTCGAGCAGCAC
>CAYHRR010000480.1:0-3614 GCA_964358875.1 uncultured Planctomycetaceae bacterium
CGTCGCGCCGACTTCGGCGAGCCACTTGACGATCTCGCCCTCGGCGATGCCCTCGCCGATGTCGGGCAGTTTGAATTCGAGGCGCGCGGCGGCGGCGCTCTTGGGCGCGACGCTCGGCGCCGGCGCGGCGGGAGCGGCGTGCGACTTCGGAGCCGGCGCACTCGCGGTCGAAGCTGGCGCTGTCGTCTCGAGCACGAACAACACCGAACCGACCGGCACGACCTCGCCTTCCTTCGCGCGCTGTTCGAGCAACTTGCCCGCGCTCGGCGAAGGAATCTCGACCGTCGCCTTATCGGTCATCACTTCGACGATCGCCTGATGCTCTTTGACGACCTCGCCGGGCTTGACGAGCCACTTGACGATCTCGCCCTCGGCAATGCCTTCACCGATGTCGGGCAGCTTGAATTCCAGTGCCATGTCTCGTCCTTCGAATCAGTAGCCGTGGACGTGTTCGATCGCATCGAGCACGCGCCGCGCGTCCGGCAGATAGTGATGTTCGAGCGTGTTCGGGAAGGGCGTGTCGAAGCCCGTGACGCGCGCGACCGGCGCTTCCATGTACTCGATGATGTTCTCGGCGATCATCGCGCTGATCTCGGCGCCGAAGCCGCAGAAGCGCGGCGCTTCGTGCACGACGACGACGCGACCGGTTTGCTTGGCGGCTTCGAGCACGCCCTCTTCGTCGAGCGGCAGCAACGTGCGCAGATCGACGACCAAGCAATCGATGCCCTTTTCCGCCGCTTGCTCCGCTGCCTTCAAGCACACCGGCACCATCGCGCCGTAGCAGAACACGGTGACGTCGCGGCCCGGCCGCGCAGTGCGCAAGGTCGACAGCGGCGTCGTGTACCAACCCTCGGGCACTTCGCCCTTGACCGAGCGGTACAGCGCTTTCGGTTCCATGAAGAGCACCGGATCGGGATCGTCGATCGCGGCGAGCAACAGGCCCTTCGCGTCTTCGGGCGTCGACGGGATCACGACCTTCAGACCGGGCGTGTGGCAGAAATAGGCCTCGCCCGATTGCGAGTGGTACAGCCCGCCGCGGATGCCGCCTCCATAAGGAGTGCGGATCACCATCGGCACCGTGTATTGACCGCCCGAGCGATAACGAAACTTGGCCGCCTCGCTGACGATCTGATCGAAGGCCGGAAAGATGAAGTCCTGGAACTGGATCTCGGCGATCGGCCGCAGACCGTTGAGCGCCATGCCGATCGCCGCGCCGACGATGCCGTCTTCTGAGAGCGGCGTGTCGAAGCAACGCTCCTTGCCGAACTCCTTCGTCAAGCCTTCGGTGGCGAGGAACACGCCGCCCTTGGGGCCGACGTCCTCGCCGAGGACGAGCACGGACTTGTCGCGGCGCATCGCGGTTTTGAGCGCGTCGTTCACCGCTTGAACGAGGGTCAGCGTGGGCATGGGAGCACGGAGTCGAGGTCGAGGGTTCGGGATCGAAGACGTCGCGCGGCGCGGGTCACAACGGGAATTTGCCGCCGCCGGCGGCGGCGTCGCCCTTGCGAGCGGCGAGTTCGAACGCGGCCTGGCCTTGGCGGCGCAGGTGCGCGGGCAGTTCGGCGTACACGTCGCTGAAGATGCTCTCGAGCTTGGGCGCGGCGGTCGCTTCCGCTTCCTTCGCAGCGAGCGAGACAAGGTCGAGCGCTTCGGCGTAGAGCTTTTCGCCGAGCTCCTTGGTCCACAGCTTCTTGCTCGCGAGGAAGCGTTCGAAGCGCGCGATCGGATCCTTCTTCGCCCACGCGTCGACGAGTTCCTTGGGCACGTAACGCGTCGGATCGTCGGAGGTCGAGTGGCCGCCCATGCGAAAGGTCACGGCCTCGACGAGCGTCGGCCCGTCGCCGCGGCGCGCGCGCTCGACGGCTTCGAGCATCACCTTGCGCACCGCGAGCAAATCGTTGCCGTCGACGCGCACGCCCGGCATGCCGTAGGCCTTGGCCTTGATCGCGCAGCTCTCGCTCGCCGTTTGCTCTTCCGACAGACACGAAATCGCGTAGCCGTTGTTCTGGCACAGGAATACGCACGGCGCTTTCCACACGCCGGCGAAGTTGAGTCCGCTGTGGAAGCCGAGGCTCGAAGTGCCGCCGTCGCCGAAGCTCGACAAGGCGACCGTGTCCTCGCCGCGCAGCTTCATCGCGTAGGCCGCGCCGACCGCCTGCGGAATGTGCGTGCCGATCGGCGAGCTGATCGAAACGAATTTGATCGGCTCGACGAACGAAAAGTGCACCGGCATCTGCCGACCGCGCGCGCTGTCGCGGTCGTTGCCGAACATGTTGTGCATCATCGAGAGCGGCGTGACGCCGTGGTACAGCGCCATGCCGAAGTCGCGGTAGCTCGGAAAGATCCAGTCCGTAGAGCGCAGGGCACTCGCGGCGCCGACTTGGCAGGCCTCGACACCTTTGTTGGGGATCGAGAAACCGATGCGGCCGCTGCGCTGCAGCTTGATGCAGATGTCGTCGAAGGCGCGCACCGCGAGCATCGAGCGGTAGCAGTGCAGCAACTCGGCGGCATCGAGCTTCGGATCGTGTCCGTTGGTCGAGCCGTCGGGCGCGATGACAGTGAGGGGTTCGAGGGCGGTCATGGCGTGGGCGTCAGGGCCGGGTCGCGCCCGGTTCGCGCCGGACTCGGGTCCCGAATCCGAAGGCCGCGCATCGTAACGTCGGGTGCGCGATCGATCGACGGGCGGCGCAGCTTCGGAAGCGACTCACGCCTCCTCGGGCTGCGTGGATGCACGCGTTGCGCGCATTCCAGCTCTCACGCCGACTTCTTGGAGAACGCGCGCAGTGCTTCCTTGGGCAGGTCGATCGGGACGAAGTGCGTCGATGGATACACGTAGTCCTCGCCGGACTCGTCGACGACACGGATGAGGCCGCGCTGTTCCGCGGTTGGGTCCGCGAGCGCTCGATAGACCTTGCGCAGCTCGAGCGACGCGGGAGAACCGGTGTTGCGCACACACAAGACGTAACGCGTCAGCTTCGCCATGGGTCACCGAGGATTCGTTTGATCTTCATGTCGCGCCGCCCGATTCCGTGAGCTTCGTACCAGTGTAGTTCCGCCTTGGAAATCGAGCCATCGGCGAGTTCTACCGAGGCGATCCCCTTGAGCTTCCTCCAGCGCGCGACGCCGCGGGTCTCGCACAGTCGCGTCAAGTCGCGAATCGAGCGACCGGTCGCAATGACCTCAACGTGTCGCAAGTCGCTCGCAAGTCGGAACCACACCGCGCGAACGACGACGCGCGATTCGATCGTGGAGTCACCCAGAAATCGGACGAGCGCTCCCCGCGCCGACGAGCTGCGGGATGGCGAGTCGGAGTCGCGGCCGATTCCTAGTCGCATCTGACAAACAGGGAGCTCACCCGTCAGCGAATCCAGTCGTCGAACCGTGGCGTGTCGCGCTCGCGCCATTGATCCCAGATTTTGATCGGGCCGTCCTCATGCGGCGTGCCGTCGTCGTCCCAGTGCTGACCAACCGCAGTCGCCTTGCCGTCGACGTACATGCGCACCGTGTCGAGTGCACCGTTGGGGTGATACGTGACGTAGTAGCCGTTGAGAACGCCGGCGCGGAACTCGCACTGGTATTCGACCGTCTTGCCGTCGTCGCGCAGGAACGTCCAC
>CAYHRR010000481.1:0-3608 GCA_964358875.1 uncultured Planctomycetaceae bacterium
GCTGGCTTGCGAGCGGCGCAAAGGTGCGCGTTGCCTACCAGCTCGACGCAGAGGAACGCGAAGCGAGTCCGAAGACCGTCGTCGCGCGCTTGCCCGGTCGCGCGGGCGGCGACGCGTGGAAGCAGAGCTACCTCCTGTTCTGCGCGCACGGCGACTCGGATTCCGGCGGCCCGGGCGCCGACGACAATGCGAGCGGCATCGCGACGGTGCTCGAGATCGCAACCGCGTGGAAGAAGGCGATCGACGCGAAACTCCTGCCGCAGCCCGCTCACGAAGTGCGTTTCGCGGTGTGGGGCAGTGAGATTTTTTCGACCGACGATTACGTCGAGCGCGCGCTCGCGAGCGACGGCGAGTTGCTCGGCGTGATCAACTTCGATCAGTCGGGCTTCGGCAGCGGCGCGGATCAAGTCAACGTCGAGCCCGACGACTTGCCCGCGAACATCGCGCTGGTCAACACGCTCGTCGCGGTGATGCGCGAGCATGCGCCGAAAGATGCGGCCGCACCCGGCGCCTTCCCCGCGCGCTGGGCGACGAACAAGAGCCTCGGCGGCACCGATAGCTACTGCTTCAGCGACTCGAAGTACTGCCGCGACAAGCTGCGGCCTGCGGTGACCGTGTTCACCAGCGCTTGGGGCCGTCCCGACGAACACAAAAAAACGGCGGGAATGCCCGGCGAATCGTGGAGCGAGCGCGACGTGGTCAGCGTCGACTACGACCTCTACTACCACTCTGCCGGCGACACGCCCGAGAACACGACCGACAAGGAGCCGTGGAACATGGCCTGGTGCGCGCGCGTCGGTTTGCTCGGAGCGGCGCGCTATCTGGAGAGCTCGCCGTGAGCGCGAGTTCCTTCGTCGACGCGCATGCGCTCGCGTGGCGCGACACGCCGTGCGCGGGCGTGCAGTGGAAGAAGCTCTTCTTCGACGCCGCGAGTGGCGAGTCCGCCGTGCTGCTGAAGTTCGCGCCCGGCGCGACCTACGACACGCATCGCCATCCCGCGGGCGAGCAGTATCTCGTGCTCGAAGGCGAACTCGAAGACGGCGGCGTGCGCTACGGCGCGCTCACCTACGTTCGCCACGCGCCCGGCAGCGCGCATCGCCCGAGTTCGCCGAGCGGCGCGATCGTGTTCGTCGTGCTGAAGAAGCCAATCGAAACGCTCTAGAGACGTCGCGAGACTCACTTCTTCTTCGGTAGGTGGCGGTCGGGCGAGCCGTAGGAACCGATGCGGCGCAGCCACTCCGCAGTTCCAACCAAGCCCTTCAGCGCTGCCGACAGGTCCGTGTGGCTCTTGATCGCGCCAGCGTCGCGCTGCTTGCGCAAGTCGGTGAGCCGGGCGACCAAATGCGTGGCGAGACACTCCTCCAGGTCTCCGAAGCTGCCCACCGCCGCGCCCGTCGAATCGCGGAGCTTCGAAGGAACCGAGGGCTCTTCCGGGAGCGGCCCATCCTTCGCCGTGAGGTACGACATCGCCTCGATCAACTCCGCACTGGTTTGGTTCAGCGGCACCAATCCGCCCTTGATCTTCCCGCGTTCGCGCTCGGCTTTGGCTTCGAGCGCTGCCGCGAGCATGCTCTTCTTGCCGGCAGCCTCCAACGCGACGCGCGCCGCAGGGTGGAGCTTCCAGTCGTCGGCGACGAAGAACTTCGCCACGTCGTCGGCGCAGCCCTTGGCCAGGACGCCTTCGTCCGCGAGCGCGACGACGGTCCAGAAAAGCGTGATGTTGCTTGTCTTCTTGAGATCGTCCTTCAACGTCGGCAACGAGGTCTCACCCAATCGCCCGAGGCTGAGCGCGGCCACGATCTGCAAACGCGTGACAGGTGCCGACTCGAGCAAGCGATCGAGCGGCTCGACGGCCGGCTTCGCAGCCTTGCCGAAGCTGCCGAGGGTCCACGCACCGAGGCAACGCATCTCGTCCGCCGCCTGCGAATCGGCGACGAGCGCACAAAGTTCCGGCGTCGCGTCCGAAGCGTCATCGCCGATCGCTGCAAGCGCGCGCGAACAACTCCACGCGAGCGCCTCGTCCTCGCGCGCGCCGCGCAGCGTCTTCGCCAACGCCTGCGAAGCCCCCTTGGCGTTTTTCGCCAAGCGCTCGAGCACGCCGACGCCGGCGATGCGGGCGTCGTGCGACGGATCGTCGAGCGCCTTGGCGACGAACGGAACGCCCACGCGCCCGAGCTTCACGAGCGCCTCGACGGCAGCCGCCCGCTGCTCCGGCCGCGCGAGCGCTTGCGCCCATGCACTCGCGCTGCGGCCGTCGATCTCGGGTTCCTGCGTCTGCGCAGGCGCGCGCCAAGCGAACAGAGTCGATGTGAACAGGAACACGTGAAGGGCGAGCATGCGGTTCATCGTTTCTTGAGCACGCGATTCGCGCCGAGCCGCGTCGTCACGCTCTTGGTGTCGAAGTGTTCGAGCAACGGGATCAGGTACTTGCGCGAAGTCGCCAGCGCGTCGCGTAGCTCGGGGATTTCGAGGTGGCCGTGCTTGGTGCAGTTCGCGATCACGAGCGCCTTCGCGCGTTCGAAGGCGCCATTCACGGTCGGCGGCGGTGTTGGGGCCCCGCCGCCGATCCGGCCGGCTCGCGCTCTTCGAACGCGGCACGCGCGCTCGCGAAGAGCCGACGCGTGCTCGGCATCCAGAGGTGTGCAGACATCGCGCCGAAGAATAGGAGCAGCGCGGGCCCCGGCAGCAGCGGCACCTGCACCTCGCCGACAAGCAATCCGATGGTAGCCAGCACGATGCACGAGCAGAGCGCGGCCGCGCTGATGCGCGCCCATTCGTGCGCTCGACCAAGTCCGAAGACGACGACACCCGCGGAAACGGCGAATGCGCCTTCGACGAGGCGCGCGGCGAACGGTTGCTCATCTCCGAACGCTGCGGCGGCCACCAGCGCCAGCGCCGTCACGACGAGCATGACTCGCAGCCCGAGCAGGTGGTTGCGCACTCGTGTGCGGTCGAGGCGCTGGCGCATCGATTTGCGAAGCATCGTGAGGAAACTCCGGAATGAAGTGTTGCGAGGCGACGGGAGGTTAGCGGCTGCGTGCGGAGGTCGCACTCGGGCGCTCGTCACATTCGCTCGTGCCTTGAGCGATCGCGAGCAAGTTACGCGGCGACATAGCGGCGCCCGCGCGCTCAGCGCTTCTTCAACACGCGATTCGCGCCGAGGCGCGTCGTCACGCTCTTGGTGTCGAAGTGTTCGAGCAGCGGAATCAGGTACTTGCGCGAGGTCGCCAGCGCGTCGCGTAGCTCGGGGATTTCGAGGTGGCCGTGCTTGGTGCAATTCGCGATCACGAGCGCCTTCGCGCGTTCGACGGCGCTCGTTGCGAGCACGAACTCGGCGTTGATGCGTTGCACCGAACCGTCGTCGATGCACAAGGCCAAGATGCGCGCGAAGTCCTTGGCCGGCGCGCCGATCTGCGTCGGCAACTCCGCAACGCTCGGCGGTTGGAACGGCGCGGCTTCGAGCGCGGCGAGCAATTTCGCGCGCAACGCCGCTGTTTTGTCGTCGAGCGCGACTTCGCGGCCCGCAAGCCGCACGAGTCCGCCCGGCTCGCGCACGACGCGACTGCGGCGCGCTTCTTCGTCGAGCAACGCGTCGAGGAACTCCGCAT
>CAYHRR010000482.1:0-3598 GCA_964358875.1 uncultured Planctomycetaceae bacterium
CCGAGGTACGCCGTCGCCAACGGCACCTTCCGCGCGCGCATCGACCGGCGCAGCGCCGTTGTTCGTTGCCGGCGCAGCACCGTTCTTCGGCGCCGGCGCAGCACCGTTCTTCGGCGCCGGCGCAGCTCCTGTGTTCGGCGCCGGCGCAGCGCGGCTGCTCGGTGCCGACGTCGCGCCGTTGTTCGTTGCCGGCGCAGCACCGTTCTTCGGCGTCGGCGCAGCTCCTGTGTTCGGCGTCGGCGCAGCGCCGTTGTTCGGCGCCGCAGCGGGCACCGGCGCGGGTCGAGCGGCGCCACGTCCGGCACCCTCGGGTCGCGCGGGCTGTGCACGGCCGCCGTTCTCCGCCGGAGTCGTCGGTTGGGCGCCAGATGCATCGCCGCCTCCGCGGCCGGCGCGCGGCGGGCGAGGACTTCCGTCGGCGGGCGCCTTCCCATCTGCACGGCGGGCGCCGGCACGACGCGCAGCGCCACGAGCTCCATCCGCGTTCGTCGCCGCATCTCCCGCAGCGCCGGAAGCACCGTCGACAGGCTTCGGCGGTTGCGCGGCGGGCCGCACCGGCGGAACCGGCTTGGCGTCCGCACCCGACGGCGCTGCGCCACGCGCGGGAGTCGCGCTCGGCGTTCCGTTGGGCTTCGCAGCGGGAGTCGCGGTCGGCGCTGGCGACTCACTCGGTTGCGCGGTGTCGGACGCCGCGTCTTCGGAACCCGCCGCGGTCTTCAAACGCCGCTCGAGCTTCTCGCGCGCGGCCTTGGCCTGCTCCTCGGGCGCGCCGTCGGTCGCGAGGCGTTGTTCGAGTTTGTCGCGCGCAGCCTGCGCGCGGTCCGTCGCCGACGCGGGCTTCTTGGCTTCGGCATCGGCGGCCTGCGCGGGAGCAGCCGGCGTTCCGCCGACGGCAGCTCCGGATTTTTCCTCGCGCCGTTCGGCCGCACCGATGCGTCGCTCGAGCTTCTCGATGGCCGCCGCGATCTGCTCCGGCGTCGCGCCGTTCGAAGCCAAGCGTTGTTTCAACTTCTCGCGAGCGACGGCAGCCTGGGCTTCGATCGAAGCGTGGTCCTGCGCTGCCGCGGCGCCCAGCGTCTCATTGGCCTTCGGCTCAGGAGTTTGCGCCACAGCGGCCGACGGCGGCGCGACCGGCGTAGCGACGACTGGCGTAGCGACGACTGGCGTAGCGACGACTGGCGTAGCGACGACCGGCGTAGCCACGACCGGCGTAGCCACGATCGGCACAGCCGCAACCGGCGCGGGAGCTTGCTTGGGCTTAGGCACGCTTGGCGCGGGAGCTTGCGCTGTTCCACCGGAGGTCGCGTTGTCGATGCGTTGGTCCAATCGCTCGCGCGCGGCTTTGGCCTGAGCCTCGCTCACCTTGCCGTCTTCGATGCGGCGATCGAGCTGCTCCTCGGCATGCTTGGCCTTCTTCTCGAGCGCCTTGCTCGCACTCGCATCACCGGCGCGCTCGGCCGCAAATTCCGTCTCGGCTTGGCGCAGCGCCTCGTCGATCTTGCGCTCGAGCTCGGCCTTCGCGTCAACCGCGCGAGCATCACCAGCTCCATCGGCGTTCGCGCCCGCCGGACGCGCGCTGCGCGGCCCATTCGGAGCGTCGTCCTTGGTTTGCGCGGCGTCGGCGGCCTTCTTCTTGAGTGCGAGCGCAGCGATGCGCGCGCTTTCTTCGGCAAGCTCCTTGTCCACGGGGCGACCCAAGCGCACGAGCGACGCGCTGTACGACGCGATGAACTCGTTCAGATTGAGCACGCCGTCGGCGTCCGCATCCGCCGCAGCGACTTCGCGCGGCCCGAGTCCTGCCGCCGCAGCTTCCTGCGTCGTCAAACCGCCGCCGGCGTCGGCATCGGCCAACGTGAACAGACCGCGCGCGCTCGCCAAACTCGCGCTCGCCACGGCTTTGGTGGGTTGCTGCGGCAACGTCGTCGGCTTCGCAACACGCGGCCCCTCCGCAGGCTCGGGCCGCGACGGTTGCGCGGGGCGCTTGCGCTCTTGCGCATAGAGCGGTGACCCGAGCAGGAACAACGAAACCGCGAGAAGGTGCATTCGCTTCATACTTCGACTCGAGTCGTCCGCCTGGGGGGAGGTCGAGAGAAACTACGCCGCGCGCGCGCCGTGACGACGGCTTTCGTCGGGAAAATTGCCAACGGGTGCGTCGGGTTTGGGAATGCACTCTTGGACCGACGAGCGCGCCGGACCCGCGCGGCACCTCGGCCGTCGCGCGCCGCGCTTCCAACGGCGCGAAACCCCGCGCCTTCGCCGCGCGCAAGCCTCCGCGAGCGTCGCGAGGCCACGAATTCGGCCGACCTGAGCTGCGCTGCCGACGCCATCCGCCACAGCGAGCTCATGAGGAGGTCGGGTGCGCCTCGCTAGCATTGCGAACTCGTCATGAGCTCCACTTGGCACGCCGATCGTTCGAACGCACGCTCCCGCGATCTCGTGCACCTGCTCGCCGGTACGGCGCTGGGACTTTCGATCGGCCTGCTGATCTGGCACTTCGGCGGCAAGTCGAGCGACCTGAACGACGCCGACGGCGACTTGGCGCGGTACCGCGAAGTGCGCGACTTCGTGCGCCAGAACTACGTGCGCGAGCTCGACAGCGCGACGCTGCTCGACCGCGCGCTGCGCGGCATGGTCACGAAGCTCGACGACTACACCGTCTATTACGGGCCCAAGGATGTCGCGACGCTCGAACGCGAAACGACCGGCCACTACCGCGGCATCGGCGTCGTCTTCGCGCAACCTGCGAGCGAAGCACGCGTGTTGTTCGCGTTGCCGAATTCTCCGGCGGCCAAGGCCGGATTGCGCAGCGGCGACCGGATGTTGCGCGTCGCCGGACGCGCGGTGAAGGACCTGGCGCCCGGTGATTTGCGCGCTTTGTTGGGCGCGCCCGACCGCGCCGATCTCGAACTGGCGCTACTCGGCCGCGATCAAACCGAGCGCACCGTGATGATCGGCCAAGACGAGATGCTCGATCCGACCTTGCGCCATGCGCGCATCGTCGATGAGGCGCTCGGCGTCGGTTATGTCTCGCTGCTTTCGTTTTCGCAGGAGAGCGCGGATGAATTCGATCGCGCGGTCGAACAACTGCGCGAGCAGGGCCTGAAGGCTCTGATCATCGACGTCCGCAACAACTACGGCGGCGTGTTGCGCGCGGCGACGCGCATCGCCAATCGCTTCATCCGCGAGGGCCTGATCGTTTCGCATGAAGGCCGCCGCGAAGCCGTGCGCTACGAAGCGGATTCGAGCAGCGCGACGTTGTTCGGCATGCCGCTCGTCGTGCTCGTCGACGGCGCGTCGGCCAGCGCCAGCGAAGTGCTCGCCAGCGCGCTGCAAGAGCATCGCGCCGCCGTCGTCGTCGGTTCGCCGACCTACGGCAAGGGCATGGTGCAGCAGGTCAAGCCCTTCGGCGACGGTGAGATGGTCGTCAAGCTGATCACCTCCTATTACTACTCGCCCTCGCATCGCAACCTCGAGCGCACGGTCGATCACGCTTGGTCGTCGGGGTTGATCCCCGATGTTCAGGTCGATCTCGCCAAGGCCGAGGTCGAGCTCTTGCACGCCTTCTTGCAGACCTACACGCCGCCGCAGGCGACGCGCG
>CAYHRR010000483.1:0-3596 GCA_964358875.1 uncultured Planctomycetaceae bacterium
CCCAATTCGCGCTCGATGTCCGTTGCGGAACCGGCGAGTTCCTCGGCGAGTTCCGCGGCGCTCGAACTGGTCAAGCGCGTGTGCGTGCGACTGTGGGAGCCGATCGCGAGACCCTCGGCGGCCATGCGGCGCAGCGCGTCCCAACCGACGAGCGGCAGCGTCGGAATGCTCGGATGCGCGCGACCGCCCCAAGCGTTGTTCGTGCCGACTCGCTGCGAGGCGACGAACAGCGTCACCGGAAGACCCGCCTCGCGCAGCAGCGGCCAGGCGCAGCGATCGAAGCTCTCGAAACCGTCGTCGAAGGTGAGCGCGACCGCATCGACATCGTCCGGCAGCGCGCCGATGCGCTCGAGCGGCACGACCTCGACGCGCTTCGTCGCGAAAAAGGCGACGTGCCGGCGCAGTGTCGCCTCGTCGATCGAAATCGGCGAAGCGCTCGCGTCAATCGAGTGGTAGGTGAGGATCGCGCGCATGGCGGCGGATATTAGCGGGCGCCTTGCGCGAGTTTCGCGCGGCGCGCGGCAATCACGCGCTCGACCAATTCGAGATAGCGCGGCACGACGACGCTTTCGCTCCAACGATCGCGCAGCGCGTTCCAGCCGTTTTCCGCGAGCTTCTCGCGATGTCCCGGATCGCTTTGGATGCGGCGCATCGCCGCGAGCAGTTCCGCCTGCGTCGTGAACAACTCGCCGCCGCCGGAGGACTCGACGATTTCGGGAAACGGTCCGAGTCGCCGCGCGATCACCGGAACGCCGTTCGAAAAGGCCTCGATGAGGATGATGCCGAAGGTCTCGAAGCAGATCGACGGCACGATCAGCGCCTCGCAGCCTTTGTAGTAGCGCGCGAGTTCGTCGGACGGGACGCGGCCGAGGAACTTGACGTTGTCGAGTCCGCTCGCGAGTTGCTTCAAGTGCTCGGCGTGTTCGCCCGCGCCGGCGATGACGAGGTCCGCATCGCGGTACTCGCGAAACAACGGAATGACCTCGTCGAGACCTTTGATCCGTTCGAGTCTGCCGACGAAGAAAAAATACGGCCGCGGTTGCGGGCGGTCGACTACGCGAGGCCGCTGCGCCGTCGGCGGATCGGGCAAGAAATAGGGGAGCACGCGCATGTCGAACGGAAAATCGAACTCGCGGTGCTTCGCGCGGCTGAATTCGCTCATTGCGACGAAAGCGTCGACGTCGCGTCCGTGACGCGCGAGCAACGAAGTCGAGCGCCACATTTGCGGCGGGCGCTTGAACGAAAGCTGGCAACGAAAGCACTCGCGACCCGTGCACAATTCACGGTTGTGCCGCCACAGCACATGACTCGGGCATACGAGCCAGTGTTCGTGCGCGAGGTCGATGCGCGCGGTGCCGGCACTCGGATAACTCCACACGGCCGGGCCGCCGATCAGCGACACGTTGTGGAAGAACACGGCGTCGAAGCGCGCGTCGCCGAGCAAATCGCGCAGGCGCGCGGCGTGCATCACCGGGCGCCCGAGTTGTTGCGTCAGCAGCAACGAGAGTTTGCCGAGACCACTCGACAGGCGAACTACGTCGATGTTCGGCTCAGCAGGCTCGGGTTCCGGCGTGCGACCGCTCAAGGCGCGAAACGCATCCGTGTCGAGAACCACGGTGTTGTGGTGACCGCGACGAGCAAGCGCGCGCACGAGGCGTTGGATGCCGACGCCGTCGCCGCCGAAATTGTGCGGCGGGTAGAACGTAGTCACGTGACAGAAACGGCGGCTCATCGCGCGCACTCCCGCAACGCGTCGAGCGTCGCGCGCGCGCAGCGCGGCCAGGTCATCGCGCTCGCGCACTCGAGCGCGCGAGCGGCGCAAGCGCGCTGGAAATGCGCGTCGTCGAGCAGCTTGCGCATCGCTTCGGTGAGCACGCGCTCGTCGCCGGGCACGACGAAAAGCCCGGCACCTGCCAGCAATTCAGGCAGCGGACTGTTCGTCGTCGCGACGACCGGCGCTCCGCAGGCAGCGGCCTCGACGGCCGGCAAGCCGAAACCCTCGCACTGCGACGGCAACAACAGCGCGACCGCGACGGAATGCAAATGGCGCAACTCCTCGTCGGGCATGTAGCCGGTCCAGTGGACGAGCCTGTCGGTGCCGAGCTCGGCGATCGCGCGGCGAATGCGGCCTTGATCGCCGTGGAACACGTCCTTGTCGATCGAGCCGACAAGCATGAGATGCAACGGCGCGGCACTCGTCTTCGCAAGCGCCGCGTGCGCGCGCACGATCAGGTCGACGTGCTTGTGCGGATTGAAGCCGCCGACGTACGTGAACCAACGCGCGTTCGTCTCGAGCCCGAACTTGTGCGCTACGGCATCGATGTCGGCGCGCGCAGAGCTCGGCCGAAAACTGGGCGCGGGCGCTTCGACGCTGACGCGGATGCGCTCCTTGGCGACGCCGAGCACGTCGTGAATGTCGCGCGCTGAATAGTCGCTGACGGTCAGGATCAAACGAGCTTGCCACAGCGCAAATTTCACTTTCGCACTCCAGAAGAGTCGTGCGCGTTTCGACGGCAGCGTGAGTTCCGGATAGCGCTCGGCGATGCAGTCGTGAATCGCGACGAGCGCGCGTAGTCGCGGCGGCAGCGGGAAATAGGTGTAGACCGACGGCGAAAAGAACACGTCGAGTGTCTCGCGGCGCACCGCGGCCGTCAGTTTGAGCATGTCGAACGGCGAGCGCGCTCCGTCGGCAGCAGCAGCCTTCGTAGGCGAGACCTTCTGCGCGACGGTCATGAGTCTTACGTTCGAAGCCTTCAGCTCGAACACGCGTGCGGCGGCCTCGTCAGCGAAGAACACGAACTCGTCCTGCGGCGCGAGCTTCACCAACTCGGCGCACAGCTCGCGCGTGAAGCGACCGTAGCCGCGAATGTTCGCCCAACAAGTCGCGTCGACGCCGATCCTCATGAACGCTTCCGTGCACGCATCCACAAGAGCGCCATGCCTGCAATCAGTCCGCCTGCGAACGCCGTCGCGCCGAGAATCGCAAGCCACGTGAGCAGTCGCGCGGGCGTGTTCATGCGCGCAAAGACTTTGCGTCCAAACGCGCTCGAGGATTCGTGCACCTCGCGATACTTCGCCGGCGTGAAGCGCTCGGTGGTCATGCCGCCGAGCGTTTTGACCTCGATGCGCACATCGTCACCGTCGACGGTGACGAGCGCGAAGTTGTCGAGTTGCTCACTGAGCGAGCGAATCGACTCCTGATTGCGCTGCATGACCAGCGGCGGGACGGTGAACTCGACGGACGATTGGACGTACTCGATGCCGTCGCGTTGCACGCGCGAGAATTTCCAAGGACCGAGGTCGCCGGAGAACACCGCGCGTGTATTCGTCGCTTTCAACAACGGATGCACGTCGCGCCACCAGGTTGCGTCCTCGTCCCACCAAACCACGTGGCCGAGGAACGCAAAGACGTGGCGCGCGCTCTTTGCTTCCTCGAGTTCGTTGCGCACGAACGCGACGCGCTCGGGATCCAGCTGCACGCCGCGGATGAAACGGCCTGGGCAATGTTCCAGCGATCCGGGCGTCGGCAGCCAACACGAATTGAGCAACAGAAACTTGCAACCGCCGAATTCGAAGCTCTTTTGCAGCGCGCCGTA
>CAYHRR010000484.1:0-3591 GCA_964358875.1 uncultured Planctomycetaceae bacterium
GCCGCGCGAAGATCTTGGTCTCCATCGTCTCCGGGCCGGCGAAGCGCAGGTTCGCTTCCATGCCGGTCATCGAGTCGGGCGAGAACGACGCGCGCTCTTCGATCGCGAGACGCAACTCGTCGTCCCAGTCGATCGCGTCGGGCGCAAAGGTCGCGAGCCCGAGTTCGCTCGCGCTTTCGGCGTCGATGGGTTGCGCGGCCGCGAGCACGTTCTCGACCTGCGCGGGAGTTCCGAGGAAGCGCGTCGCCAGTCGCGACAATCCGTTCGCCATCGGAAACAGACTGCGATTGGCCGCGCTCGTGCCGAAGGTCACCGGCCGCGTGGCGTCGTTGAGCACATAGATGCGGTCGCAGGCGAGCGCGAGTTCGAGTCCGCTGCCGACGAAGGTCGTGCCTTCATCCGCGATCGCGTACAGGCTCTTCGCGGTGTTGTCGAAGCGCTTGAGCACGCGCTTGACGAGGTGACGCGTCTCTGTGACGAACCAATTGCCGCCCGCAGCGAGCAACTCGTCGGTCGCACGCCACGTCGCGGCCGGACCTTTGACGCGCAGCAGCACGAGCGCGATCTCGGGCTCGTTGAAGCGCATGTGGCACAGCTCGAGGTCGAGTTCGCGGAAGGCCCGCACCATCCACCACTGCGCGCCCTGCGCGAGCGCCTGCTCGGCATTCGCCGCGAACTTCGCCGGCGCCGTCACGGTCAGCTCGACCACGCGTTGCGCGCGGTCGTACTTCGCTTCGACATAGGTGTAGCTGCGCGTGTCGCCGTGTTCTGCCGCGACGACGTCGTCGAGCTCGACGCCCATCGTTGCGCGCTGCGGCACGGAGTCGGCGAGCTTGCGCGCCCACTCCTTCACGGTCTCGTTCCACTTCGAAAGCGGCGCGAGCCCGTCGACCAAATTCCACTCGACCGCGCGCTTGCCCTTGAGGCCTTCGGCGACCGTCGCGAACACGTCGCAGTGATCGCGGCGCAGCTTGCGCTTGTCGGTGATGCGCGTGAGCCCGCCGGTGCCGGGCAACACTCCGAGCAGCGGGACTTCGGGATAGCTGACCGCGCTGTTGCGATCGTCGACGAGCAGGATCTTGTCGCAGGCGATCGCGAGTTCGTAACCGCCGCCCGAAGCGGTGCCGTTGAGCGCCGCGAGGAATTTGACGCCGCTGTTCGCGCTCGCGTCTTCCAGGTACAGGCGCGTCTCGTTGGTGAACTTGCAGAAGTTGACTTTGAAGCCGTGCGTCGAGGTGCGCAGCATCACGATGTTCGCGCCGGCGCAGAACACGCGCTCGTAGCCGCCGGTGATCACCACGCAGCGCACCTCGGGATGCTCGAAGCGCACGCGCTGCACGGCGTCCGCGAGCTCGATGTCGACACCGATGTCGTAGCTGTTGAGCTTGAGCTCGTAGCCCTCGCGCTGGCCGCCGTTCTGGGCGACGACCATCGTCAACGTGGCGACGTCAGCGTCGAAGCTCAGGCGCCAATGGCGGTAGCGGCTGGGATGGGTGCGGAAGCTGACCGGTTGGGTCGGTGCTGCGATGGCTGCCACGGGATCGACGGCTCCGTTGACGTGGGCGAGGGCTGGGCAGTATGTTGCCCAGGCATCAAAACGAGCGAGCACTCTAGCGCTCACTCTATGGAACGACAAGGCCTCCTTATAGAGCTGGGTCGGCGCCTGCGCGCGGCGCGCGTGCGGGCGGAGCTTTCGGTGTCCGACTTGGCCCGCAAGGCCGAGGTCAGTCGCCGCCATGTGACCGAGGCCGAGGCGGGGCGCGCCAATCTCTCTGTGGCCAAGGTCTGGGACCTGGCTCGCGCACTCGACGTGCCCTTGCGCGAGCTATTCGATTTCGACCCGGTGCTCCAAGGCCGCGTCGCGCTCGTCGGACTGCGCGGCGCCGGCAAATCGACGGTCGGGCGCAAGCTGGCGCTCGCGCGCGAGGCGCCCTTCGTCGAACTCGACCAACGCGTCGAAGAGCTCGCCGGTCTGCCGCTGGCCTCGATCTTCGAAATGCACGGCAGTGACGGCTTCAAGAGACTCGAGGCCGAGGCCTTGGAGAAGGTGCTCGCCGAGGGCGGCTCCTTGGTGCTCGCGACCGGCGGCTCGATCGTCACCTCCCCGGCTACGTTCGCTCGCCTGCGCCAGACCTGCCACACGGTGTGGCTGAAGGCGCGACCCGAAGATCACTTCGCGCGCGTCGCGGCGCAGGGCGATCAACGTCCTATGCTCGGCCGGCCGCGCGCACTCGATGAGTTGAATGCGCTGCTGCGTGCTCGCGTAGGCGACTATTCGCGCTGCGAGATCACCATCGACACGTCGGAGGCGACGGTCGAACAGGTTGTCGCGGCACTGCAACGTCGCTTTCCCGCCTGACGGCACGCCTTTCGCCCGCGCGCGCCGCTTCGCCCTTCGCTTCCCCCGCTTGCGGATCGCCCCCAATGAAAAAGCCGCCCCTTGCTGCGTTTGCGCTCGTGCTCGCCACGGTCCTCGCGATCGTCTACTTCCTGATCGAGACCGGTTCGGAGCAACGCGCCGACGACGCGCGCAAAGCGAACGCGACGGCTCCTGTGTCGGCACCAGAGCGCGCGCCCGAAATCGCGGCTCCGACGAACGGCGAAGGCGCGCCGACGGAGACGACGACGAGCGCGCCGGGCGGCGCCGCGGTGGCGGAACGCGGCGCGCGCGAGAGCGTGGCCTCGACGACGCGCGTGAGTCTCGCGGGCAGCGTCACGTTCCCCGCCGCAACGCCCGCCGACGAACAAGTCGAAGTGCTCGTCTTCGATGCGAGCTACAACGCCGGTCGCGAAGCGCTCGACGCGACCGACGAGGCCTTGAAGGACAACAAGCACCTCATCGCACGAGCCATGGTCGATGCGACGGGCGCCTTCGAGTTGGAACTCCCGGCCGAGCGCGCTGTCGATAGCTGGATCGGCCTGCGCGCACGCTATCTCTACGTCGATCCCGGCGTGCGCCTCGCGCACGATAGCGCGACGTTGCCGGCCCTGACGCCGACCTTGGGCGCGTGGATCAACGGCCGCTGTAGTGCGCCGAGCGATGCGACGGACGTGGAGCGCGCGCTCGCCAAAACGAAGCTCGAGCTCTACTTCGACCCGCTCAAGGCCGCGAGCAGTGGCGCCGTCGGCGGCGGTGCCTCGCGGACGCGCGGGCGCAACACCGGCGCCGACGAGGACGGGTCCTACGAGATGCGCGGCGTCAGCGCCGGCGACATTCCTTATCGCGTCCGCGCCGTTCCTCCGGAATTGGCGGCGGCACGCTCGGACGAATTCACGCTCGCTCCAGGCCAACACGTCGCCGTCGATCTGCACCTCGAGCGCGGCGGCAGCGTCACGGGACGGATGATCGACGCCGCGGGCAAACCGGTTGCGGACGTCAAAGTGACCGCGAGCATCGACCCGGTGATGTGGGGTCGCGGCGGCTGGGAACTTCGCGAACAACAGTCTGCGGCCGACGGCACCTTTGCGTTGCGCGCGCTGCTTCCCGGCAAGCTCGACCTCTCCTTCGAGAAGACAGGACACCTCGAATTGAAGCGCAGCGCGACGGTTGCGAGTGCTGCGCGCGTCGATCTCGGCGATGTCGTGCTCGAC
>CAYHRR010000485.1:0-3587 GCA_964358875.1 uncultured Planctomycetaceae bacterium
TCATCGGCGAGCTCTCGGCGCAGCACGGCCGCCCCGTGCGCGGCATCGCGCCCGAGGCGCGCACGCTGCTCCTGCGCTACTCCTGGCCGGGCAACGTGCGCGAGCTGCGCAACGTGATCGAGAACATGGTGCTGCTCGCCGGCGGCGAAGTGCTCGCGCTCGAAGACGTCCCCGAGCAAGTCCGCACGACGGCGCGCGAACCGCGGCGCGGCGCGCACCATGAACTGGCCGGTCGCTCTCTCAACGAAGTCGAGCGCGAACTGATCGAAGCGAACCTTGCGCTCGCCGACGGCAATCGCGAGAAGGCCGCCAAGATCCTCGGCATGGGCGAGCGCACGCTGTACCGCAAGATCAAGGAATACGGCCTGAACTAGCGCACTTCGAGCGCGCGCGTCTCACCGGGGGAGAGTTCGAGAGCGAGCGCGATCCACGTTCCGTCGTGGCGTTGCACGCGCACCGTCAGCGGTCCGGGCGCGAGTTCCTCGAGCGTCGCGACGCCGTCTTCCTCGCGTTCGACTTCTCCGTGCGGTCCGAAGGCGCGCGACACGTTGCCGCGCAATTCGAGTTTCGCGAAGGCGAGCAAGTGCGCGTCGATGCGCGGCTCGTCGTTCCAGGCTCCGGCGAACATGCGCGGAATGCAGCCCTCGGCGCGCAGCGCAAGCTCCCACGGCTCGTTCGACGGGCGCGTGGGACGCCAGCGGAAGGCGACACCGTCTTTGGACTCTTGACGCGCCGAAGCATCGTCGATGCCCGCCGTGCGAAGTGTGCCCGCGAGGCGCGCAGTGAGATCCAGTGGCGGCTCGATGGACACAGGCAGTCGTGCGATCGACCACGTCTGGGGCGCGCTGCATGCGGAGAACTGCGACCATTCCAAGAGCTTGTCGCCATGGATCGGCGGCAATTCGAGACGCGCCGCCGATCGCGAGCGTTGCGCGACCAGCGTGGCTTGCACTTGCGCGGGAACGGTGATCGCAGCGTCACCACCCAACGGCCAGCGGCGCGAATGGCCGTTGCACTCGATCACCAGCGAGCCCTCGCCGTCGACGTCGGCGGGCAGCGTGAGGCGCGGCTCGCGTGCGAAGTCGAGCGCCAGCGCTTTGTGTTCGCGCGGCGCGAGCACGAACTCCGTCGCGCTCTCGCGCCAGCCGCTGAAGTCCGCGCCCGTGTAGAGAGTGCAGCGACCTGGTGGAACGTGGACTTCGCCGACGGTGTCGATGATCCAGCCTTGCTCGTGAACGATCAGCCACGGAGCGTGCGTTGGTTCAAGCGTCACCGCAAGCACGGCGTCGTCCTCTTGCGCTTCGCGAGCGCGCGCCGCGCCGTTGCGACGAACCACGAGCTGCGCGTCGCGCCACGCGCAGCATTCGACGAGCGGCTCGAGCACTCCGTCGACTTCGACTTGCAGTCGCACGCGCGGTTCCGCGAAGAGCGAGTCGAACGTCACGCGCCCCTGATCGTCCGTGATCGCGGCTTGCCACTCGGGCGCGGCGCCGAGCAGCACACGGCGTTTCGCCGCGGGCGCGCCGTCGTGCTCCAGCACACGCACGCGCAGCGCACGTTTGCGGCCGAGGAATTGCTCCGGGCTCCAATTGCCCAGTTCGAGCAGCTCCGCAGGTTGCAGCAAACGCAACGCTTCGTAGCCGGGCGCATCGATTTCGCCCTCGGGCTCGTCGGCGAGCGGCGGCAGTTGCGACAGATCAAAGCGGCCCTGCGCGTCGCTCACGACATCGAGCGCCGGTGGCTCGTGCGCGCACGTCTGACGCGTCTTGAAGCGCGCTCCGACGATCGGTCGGCCGTCGAGATCGAGCACCGTGAGCGACGCGGGCGCTGGACCGCGCAACAACAGGAGGTCGTCGAACACATCGGAAGTCGCGCGCGTCGTCGAGCGATAGCCGGGCGCGCTCAAGCGCACCTTCTCGCCGTCGAGCGAGCCGCGTTTGCGCCGCACGACGTAGGTTCCGTCGCGCGCGCTGATCGCGCGGTCGACGAGCACCGCCGGCGCGTTCCAGTTCTCGGTCCACACTTCGACGAGCGCTCCCTCCAGCGGCGCGCTGCTCGCTGCGTCGAGTACGCGTCCGAAGGCGAATTCGGCTGTACCCGCGCTCGCCTCCGGCGCACTGCAAGCTCGCGCACGTTCTGTGCGTTGCAGACCCTCGACCGGAGCGCGACACGCACCTGCCAACACGCATGCAAGCCAGGCCGATGCGAGATTTCTCATGACGTGTGGGACGAATCGAACCGCCTGGATGTCGAAGACGAATGCGAGCGCAAGTGCGCACCGTGCGTAAGTGTCCGACGTTGCGACACACGACACAAGCGCGTGAAAGCAGCGTGATGGAGGTCCGTGAACAACCGAGGCTCTCGCCAACGCGCCGGAGCACAGAGGCTCCCTGTTCGCCGGCGCCGCGAACAACGATCCCTTGGCTGCGTCGACAAGCGTGCGCGCGCGTCGCCCGCCGGCGCCGCTAGACTCCGCCGCGAACCATGACGACACACACACGGAATCCTGCAGGTATCGCCGAGTTCACGTTCAAAGCGGTGCTCTGCGGCGTCGCGTTCGGCGTGTTGTTCGGTGCTGCGAACGCTTACCTCGGCCTGAAATCCGGACTGACGGTGTCGACGTCGATCCCGATCGCGGTGTTGTCGGTCGCGGCCTTTCGCTTGTTCCCGCGCGGCGGAACGCTGCTCGAAGCGAACATGGCGCAGACCATCGGCAGCGCCAGTTCGTCCTTGGCCTCGGGGACCATCTTCACGATTCCGGCCTTGTTCTTGTGGGGTATGGCGCCGACGTGGACGCAGGTCGCGCTGCTCGCGTTCTTCGGCGGACTGCTCGGAATCCTGGCGATGATCCCGCTGCGACGCCTTTTGATCGTGCAGGCGGACGCGGAATTGCCGTACCCCGAAGGCCGCGCTTGCGCTGAGGTGCTGCGCGCGACCGACAAGGCCTCGAGCGGCGGGCGCTGGATCTTCATCGGCCTCGCGTTGGGCGCGTTGATCAAGCTCACGCTGTCGCAATTCCACGTGTTGCCCGAGGAGCCGGCTTGGAAGTTGAGCGCGTTGCCCAACGCCGTCATCGCGCTGAAGGTCGCGCCGGCGTTGCTCGCCGTCGGCTACATCGTCGGTTTCCGCGCGGCGAGCGTGATGGTCTCGGGCGCGTTGATCTCGGCCCTCGTGCTCATTCCGCTGATCACACGTGTGCACTCCGACGCCGCGGGATCGGCGGCCGAGTTGCTGACCGGCAAGCTCGTGCGCGACCGCTTCGTGGTCTTCATCGGAGCCGGCGCCGTCGCCACTGCGGGACTCTTCACGGTGCTCAAGACCGCGCCGACGATGTGGAAGGCCTTGCGCGCCGTGGTTTCGGGGTTGCGAAGCTCGAGCGCGAACTCGACCAGCGAGCGCACGGACCGTGATCTTCCGGAGTAGATCTAGGTGGTCGCACAAACAAAAAAAAAAACCTCCTGCGCGGTGGCGACGCTCACGACTTTTGCGGCGAGTTTTTTACGATCCTTGTCCTTCGCGAGGCGGATGAGGGCTTCGCCGACGATGTAGGCGCCGACCTTGTTGTCGAAGGCGCGGGCCGTGCCGAT
>CAYHRR010000486.1:0-3581 GCA_964358875.1 uncultured Planctomycetaceae bacterium
TAACGGAGGCCCCTCCAGATTGTATTTCTCCATCTGCGTGAAGTAGGGCGGCCTTTCGAGTCGTTCGAGGGTCTTGTGCCGCAAGAACTCCTTTTTGGTCAGCTGCAACACCGGATTCTGCGCCCGTTCTACGCCCAGGCTGCTTTCGTCCCTGCCCGAGATATGCGAACCACACACGGACCCGCCCCCGTGCGCACTTTCGCCGCGCCACACCCCCCCCCCTGGTCGCGCCCAGTCGTTCGGCCACTTCGCTCGTGCACGCCTTCCGGCGTCGCAGTCCCTTTGCCGAGTGCCCGTGGCAGGACCGCACGCATCACGCCGAAGTGAATCGGCAAGGCTCGGCTTGCTACGACCGCGTCCGTCGCCGACTCCAGGACCATCCCGGCTTGGACGACGGACGCGAGCGGAACACGATTTCGTGGGCTACTGCACGCGGACCATGTCACGCGCGACGAACGTCGAGCCATCGACGCGTCGACCGCTCAGCTCGATCTCGAGCCAAGCTCCCACGGGGCTGGAGCGCATGTTGAGCACGCGTGCGAAGGCCGCTGTGGGCACGCTCACGACCAAGTCGATGTGGCCGTCGCCGCCGGCGGTGGTGCAACCACCTTGATATCCGACGTACGGCCGCGTGATGTCGAGCAGCGCGAGGGGGAACGCTCCCAGGTTCATGCGTGTCGTGCCGGGTCCGTCGACGCGTCGCAGACGCAGACTCGAGGGCACGATCGCTCCCGCGTCGTGCAACCAAGTTCCTGTCGCCGTGAGGCGCGTGAGGCCCTGGCCTTGCAGCACGAGCAAGTTGGGGCACTGGCCCGGGTCGACATCGAGAGTGGTCAGGCCTGCGAGGCCCGACGGTGAAAGCAGCGTGATGATCTGGTCGCAGCTCAGCACGGCGCCGCACGAATCCGAGAGTGTCCACCTTCGCGTGATGACGACTTCGGGCGCACCCGGATTCGTCGGCGTGTTCGGAACGATGCTCACGTCTTGGTAGGCGAGCGTCGCTCCCTGCGGGCACGCGCTGAAGTAGCTCGGCATTCCGGTGTGGCTCGGATCGGCTTGGCCGGCAGGAATCCCGCCGCTCCAGATCTCGGTGAAGTCACCGGGACAAGTCAGCGTGACCTGCGTGTTCGCGCTGTGGACGTTGTTGGTCTCGTTGCACTCCGTCGTCGTTGACACGCCGCCGCCGGTATCGTCGGCGACGACCCAAGGCGTGAGTGGAATCGCCGCGACCTGCACCGTCACGTCCGCGTACTCGCCGGGTGCGAGCGCGACCGTCGTGTTCCCGACGCCGATCAAATTGCCGCCCGCGTTGGGATCGCCGTCGTAGAACGCAGTCGGCAGTCCCGCTCCGACGGAAGCGTCGCCACCGTTGCCGATGCGCGCAGTGATCGTCGGCGGAGTGAGCGACGGGTTGCTGCGCAAGAACGACGCCGTCAGGTCGGCCGCCGCTCCGGGGTTCAACGGATTGAGCACGTTCTGGCGAAAATTGTTGAACGGCGCGCCGGACGGCGTGAGCCAATTCGTGAGTTCGTTCGCCGGAATCGAGCCGTTCTCGAAGACGTTGGTGATGTGGTACGTGTGCTGGTTCCGCACGCGGCGCGTCGGAACCCAGTTGTTGTTGGTCGCCCCGAACACGAACACACCGCGCTGCGGACCGAGGCCGCAGTTGTTGTTCGCCACCGCGACGATCTCCGCCTGGCCGTCCGCGTCCACGTCGGCCACGAGCACGTACTCGTACCAGGTGCACGAGCTCATCGGAGTCTGGAACAGCACCGCGCCGGTCGTGCCCTCGTAGATACGCAGGAACAACTCGTCTCGATAGACGACCTCAGCCGCGCCGTCGCCGTTGAAGTCGAACACCGACGAGCCGGTCCGGTTGGAGCTGCTGTCTTGCGTGACGACCTGCCACTTGAGCGCGCCGGTGTGTTCGAACACCGCGTAGCGGACCGCGCCGGCGACGCCGATCTCGGGCAGGCCGTCTCCGTCGTAGTCCGCGATCGTCGGCGGGCCGCCCGTGCCGCCCCCTGGGATCGCGACCGCCCACACTTGCGTCATCGAGGTGCCCGGCCCGAGTTCGATCAGTCGCAGCACACCGCCCATGACCGTGACGATCTCCGCCTGAGTATCGAGATCGAAGTTGGCGACTGCGACCAAGCCGTCGGGCAGTCCGTTGTTCTGAAACAGGATCGCACCGGTGTTCGAGTACACGGTGTTGCCGGCCACGACATTCGGCGAGCCGTCGGCGTCGACATCGGCGACGCACGACAGCGGCCCGGCGCCTTGATTTCCCGAGCCTCCAGTCCCCGTCCACTGCAGCACGCCGTTCGCATCGAGCACCTGACGTCCGATCACGATCTCGGGCGCACCATCCTCGTTGATGTCCGCGATGGACGGCGCACCCCAGTTGATCGCCGCGAGACTTGCCGAGCGCCACTTGAACGTGCCGTCGTGCTCGAAGCAGATCAGTCGAGCGCCCGTGTTGTCACAGGCGATGATCTCCGGCCTGCCGTCGCCGTCGATGTCGCCGACCGCGACCGATGAGGCCGTGTTGACGAGCAGGGTCGGATCGTTTTGCGTGAACACCTCGGCACCGGTGGCGCCATTGAGCGCGCGCAAGACCCCGACCTCGACCAAACCGCCGCCGATCGACGCCGTCGAGGCGAAGATCACTTCGGGCACGCCGTCGCCGTCGAGGTCGACGACCGCCGGCGTCATCATCACGTTCAACGAGGCCGGTTCGACTTGCGTCGACGTCCACGACCACTGCAATGTCGCCAGCACCGGTCCCGGTTGCGTCGCGATCGAGCATTCGAGCCCGGTGCTGCGCACGTTGTTGCTCTCGTTCGATTCGCCGATCACGTCGGACGCGTCGACAAACGCGTAGATCAGGTTCTCGCGAAACGAAACGGGACCCGCGACGGGCACATGGATCGAACTCGCCGCACCTGCACTCAGCGCCGCCACGGGCACCGAGCCGAGCACCACGTCCACGCCCGCGTCGTACACGCCGTTCGCAGTCGTGTCTTCGAAGAGAAGCAAATCGAACGCGCCTCCTGTCCCTCCGGGACCGTTGTTGACGAGATCCACGGACACGCTGCCGGTGATCGTCAGAGCCTGAAAGTCGCCCACGACGTTCGACGCGTCGACGGCATCGATTTGCAAGTCAGCTTGTTGCGCAAAGGCAACGCCTATCCAACTCGCCAGGAACGCACTCGAGATTTGCTTTTTCATGATTCCTCCTCCCGAAGGAACGAAATGAACCCGAGCTGTCGAGATCATCGAGCGACACTCCAGTCGCACCATACGTCAATGGGCTCCACCCGAGGCGGAACAACACCGGAGCGTGCGGATGACCTTGCTCCGATCTCCAGTTGCATGTCGAGATTGCGAGCAGCGACGGCTAGCAGTCCGTTGAAGAAGCCCCGTCGCGAGACAGAGCGTGGTGCGGCGAGACAAGGAGCGCGACGGAAAGCGGAGCAGAGGCGGCCTTCCTGGCCGCTGAGCACCACTTTCCTAGCGCGACGCAGGATCGCCGCTCCACGCTCTGTCGTAGTAGGGGCTTTTTCAACGGGCTGCTAGCG
>CAYHRR010000487.1:0-3578 GCA_964358875.1 uncultured Planctomycetaceae bacterium
GGCGCTGGCTGCGTGGCGCTATAATACTTCGCGGGGGCCCGACTCCGGGGGGAGGGCAGCGAGCGGGCCGCGCGCAGCGCGCGGCCGACTCGTGACGCAAGGCGGCCCAAAGCGGCCGCCTTGCGTCACGAGTTGCGAAGGGGAAAGAGAAGCCCCCAGCAACAGGCCGGGCAGATTCGCCCTGCAATCTGCCGTGCGACACCTGACATCGCGGACGCTCGCGACGACGGCACAGCAACCCTGTTTCGCATTGTCCTCGTCTCGAGAACAAGAACCCGGAGCCCTTTTCGACCGTGTCGCCTTCGTTGGCGAACAACTTCACTGCGACGCCGGGCGAGCTGATTCTGAATTCGCTACTCGACGGCAGTCAGTGTCAATGTCACGTCTTCGGTCGAGTCCACATCGTGCCAACTACCGACGTTCACGGTTGCCTTGCAACGGAAGCGGGTTCCCGTAACAACGGGTTCGACCGCCGAACCCAAGTCACAGAATCTAGTCGCGGTGAGCCGAACGAATCCATTGCGGTCGATCGATGCGGCCGTAATCGTCACGACCCTGCGACCGGCACCCTGCCACGGCTCGTAGATGTGAATATTGAACATCTCCTTGGCATCTTCAGATGTCGCCGTTCCGGAGATTGACTCGGAAGGCGTCGACGACGTCTGGGACTGAGCCGAGTCTGTCGATCCTCGTGAGATTGCGAATGATGCGATACCGACGATGAACAACGCGCCCGCACCAAGAGAAATAAACGAATTCATGGGATAGTCCTCGGATCAGTTGCAGATCAAGTCGAAACAGGCGCAGCACACACCTTCGTTGCAAATCGCACCCCACGTCTGACTGAGCGAGGGGGTGAGACGGCAATTGCAAGCGTTCGTAATTGACTCGCTGCTTGTTTGCAGCACGTTTTGGCTTGTCGTCGTCTCGTAGGTCCCGCCGTGGGGGTCGCGACAGGTTGTTGTGTACGTAACCGTCGCCGTCAGCGCCCCGTTGCACACAACGCTCGCCGAGTGCTTGCAATTGTAATAGTCACCGCACCCGCTGTTGCCGCCGAGGTTGGGGCAGGACGTGCCGGCGGTTGATGGCATGGCGATAGCCACAAGCCATGTCGCAGTGAGCGCAAGACGGCGCGTGAAACGGGTGGTTGTCATTTGGTCCTTGATTGTTGGCAGCACAGCGAACGCTGGTGCTTTGCGACGCGTGGAGCGCACGTTACCTCCCCCTGCGAGCTGTTCAAGATCGAACATGCAATTCTACGGGCAACTCCATCAGTGTTCGCCATACCTGCGAACAACACAGCACGGTTGCGCATGTCGCACGCGACTCGTGGCGTGAGTCGGCCGCGCGCCGCGCGCGGCCAGCTCGCTGACTTCCCAAGAGCAACGGCGAAGCGCGCTCTACAGCGCCAGCTTGTCGTCCTGCAAGCCCGCGATCATCCGCAACACCAACCGCGTCACTCTCCGAATCTTGTCGAAGTCGATCTTCTCGGGATCGTCACCCGGCTTGTGATAATCCGCGTGCACGTCCGAGAAAATGAACGTGACCGGGATCTTCAAGTTCGCCGCGAAGTTCGCGTGGTCCGAGCGATTCCAATACGAATCGCAACTACCGAGTTTGGGAAACCCCTCGAGCGGCGCGTACTCCTCCGCGAGCTTGACCAGTCCGTTGTATTCCGGCCGCGCCGCGGTCGGCGTGATCAGCAGATAGTCGCTCGCATTGCGCCCGACCATGTCGATGTTGATGTCGCACACCGGCCGACAATCGCCCGGCAGCCACGGGTGCTCGGTCCAAGCTTGCGAGCCCCACAGGCCCTTTTCCTCGCCGGAAACCCACATCAACATGACCGAGCGCCGCATCGCTCCGTTGGTGACGAGCGCTTCGGCGAGCGCGAGCAGAGTCGATGTCCCCGAACCGTTGTCGTCGGCGCCGTTCATCACCTGACCGTCGCTCTTCACACCTTCGTGGTCGTAGTGCGCGGAGACGATGATCACCTCGTTCCTCAGCACGGGATCGCTGCCCTGCCAGAAGCCGCACACGTTCTCGACCATCACGGTGCCCTTGTCGCCGACGAGTTTGCGCGTGTGCGCGAAACTGCCGTCGAGTTCGGTGCCGAGCGCGGGCAACTGGTCTTCGTTCGCAGTCAACGCAGGCCAGAGCTTCGTCGCCGTGTCGTGCGGGAGGTACAGGAACAAAGTGTCGTTCGACTTGGGCTTCGCGTCACCCTTCGGCGCCTTCGGCCACTCCACGTGCGCACGCTGCGTCTGCACGACGACGTTCTTGAAGCGCTCCGCGTAGCTCTTCTTCTTGCTGTTCTTGTATTCGGCGCCGGGCGTCATCAACGCGCCAAGCGCGCCCTCGGCGACCAGCTTGCGTTCGAGTTCGCCGGTCATTCCGCCATCGTCGAGGATCAGCGCCCATTTGCCCGCGACCTTGGCGGTCTCTAGTTCCTTGTTGCCGCCGTGGCCGCAGAAAACGACGCGACTTTGCAGCGCGAACTCGCGCGAGTCGGGCCAATTGAAGAAGTAGTCGGCGCCGAGTGCGAGTTCGATCGGCTGCGCCGCGCCCGGCGGAACGAAGCGTGCGAAGGATTCGTCGGCGCGCAAACGCGGCACGAAGATCGGGTACTCGAAGAAATAGCCGTGCTCCGCACCGGGCCCGATGCCCAAGCGATGCAGGCGCGCCTTGATGTAGCGCGCGACGATGCGCTGCTCGGGACTGGGCGTGTCGCGCCCGGCCATGTCGTCGCTGGCGATGTAGTAGAGGTCCGATTTGATCTCGTCGGCCGAGATCGTCTCGAGCGCGGCCGGCGCAGGTTGGCCGCTCGCCGTGCCGGCGGACGAAGCGAGAGCTCGGGCCGAGAGCGAAGGCGCGAACAGCGCGCACGACAAGACGAGGGCGAAACGGCGCATCGGAACTCCTGGGGGCAGGGAAACGAGTCGGCGCGGCATCCTACGACGCGGGCCGCGCTCGGCGAGGTGCGCGGCCCGTTGGAGACAGGCAAGTCCTGCGGACTCGGCCTTGTTCAAGCGCTCGTGACGACGCCGCCGCTCTGCTGCGCTTGGAAAAACGCGTCGCGTGCGCGCTGGAACAGATCCTCGCGACGAGCGACCGACGGATGCGGCATCGAAGAGATGCCGACCGAGATTTGCAGCGGGTCGCCGACGAGATCGCGCAAGCCGCGCTTCTTCGCTTCCTCGCGCACGCGCTTGGCCATGATCTCGGCGCCGTCGGGGCCGGTGCAGGGCAGGAAGAACAGGAACGACGACAGGTCGAAGCGGCCGAGCACGTCGGTGTCGCGCGAGGCCGACAGGAAGATGCCGGCGAGTTCGCGCAGCACTTTCTCGGCGCATTCGCCTTCGAATCCGAGCATCACGCAGGCCAGCGGTTGGCTGAAGCGTTGCGCGCGCTTGAACTCTTCGTCGAGCTTGTAGTTGAGGAAGGCGTAGTTGAAGAGGTTCGTCTCGGGGTCGGTCAGCGCGCCGACTACGTGTTGATCGACGGCGCCCGACAGGTCCTTCATCAAGGCCTCGGGGAACAGCGGCGCCTTCGGCTCGCTCGCGCGCTGTTGCGTGGGC
>CAYHRR010000488.1:0-3573 GCA_964358875.1 uncultured Planctomycetaceae bacterium
CCGTTCAGGACCCGGTTCATGTGCTCGTAGCCCGTGAAGGTATAGGCCGCTTCGCCGCCTTCGTCCGCCGCGAGTTCGATCCACGCGACCGCGATCTTGCGCGGCGCCTTCGCGATGCCGTGCAGCTCCATGCGCCGCACGAGCGTCGGCAGCTCGGCGCCGTCGCGCTTCGCGAGCGGCCACGACTCGCCGGTGAAGAAGTCGCGGCCCGGAGGATCCGTCCAACGCGAGAGCAGTGTCAGCGCTTCCCAGCGGTGTGTTTCGTCGGCGTCCTCGCGCGTCGCAAACGTCGCGAGCGCCTCCGCGTTCTCCTTCGCGCCGAGCCGGAAGTTCGCGTTGAGCACGCGGCGCACGAGCGCGGTCGTCTTGAACTCCTCGCGCTCGATCAACTTCGCGAGCGCCGGCAGCGCGCCCGTGATCTGCTCGTCGTAGATCGCTCGCGCCGCTTCGACGACGACGCGCTCGTCCTTGTCGCCGAGGAATTCCGCGACCTCCGCATCTCTTAGCCCTCGCAGTGCGACGACGGCGCCGAGGCGCGCGAAGACTGAAGAATGATGCGCCGCGTTGGCGAGTGCGAACGAGTATGCGACGTCTCGCTCATCAGCCGTGGTCGCGTAGTGCTGAGCCACACCTCGCGGCCCAAGCTTGACGAGCACACGAATCAACGCGTGCCGCAACGCCGAATCGCTCTCACCGATTCGGTCCAACATTCCGTAGATGCGTTCGTGCATGCCGACCGACTCACGGTCCAACATGTCGATCCCCTGACTCAGTGCCATCGCAGCTTCGCGCTGTACCTTTGGCGACGGATCGTCGAGCGCCGCAGCCACCGGCGCGAAGTTCGAGGCAGTGCCCGGATCCCACGAACCGTGACGGTGGATGGTCCCGAAAGCGTGCAACACCGCGGCGCGGATGTCGGCGTCCGGATCCTCGACCCAGTTTTCGACGCTGCGATCACCGAGCTGCTCGAGTCCCCACACGGCGTGCAGCCGCGCGAACTTCGGAGCTGCGCGATCGCCGGCGATGCGCGCGAGCGCTTGTCGCGTGCCGAGCTTCGCGAGAGTCGGCTTTTCGTCTCGACGAACGAGTTCGAACTGCGCGGCGAAACGAACTCGTTGATCGTCGTTGCCAAGCGCATCGAGGAGTTTCGCCTCGGACATGCTCAACCAATCCGAACGCAGCGTCGGCCCGACTACGGCTTGATGCGCGTCGCGAGCGACCGAGTCGGCGAGTCGATAGATCCTCCCCTTCCCCGTCTTGTTCCAGCCTTCGACCCAGTCGCTCCAATACATCGCTCCGTCCGGCCCGAAATCGCAGTCGGTGACGAGCGTCCCCCACACGAAGTGCTCGAACCGGTCGAGCTCGAAGGTCGCGCCCTTCGGCTTCAGCGTGAACCAATGGATTCCGCTCGACGACGCATCGCCGCGGAAGTCGCAGATGAAGAAGCGATTGCGCCACTCGGGCGTCAGCGCGGTGCCGGGGTTGTAGGTGAAGCCGCTCGGCCCATCGCAGATGTTCGCGAGCGGCGGAACGATGTACGCGGCTTGGCCTTCGAAGTGCGGCTTCCACAAACCTTCGTCGTTCCACGCGCCGCGCAAGTTGGGCTCGTTGATCCACTGGTAAGCCTGCCGCCAACCCGCGTCCATGCCTTCGATCACATGCACAAGCCGCGCCTTGTCGCCGCCGTCGGAATTGTTGTCGACGGTGAACAGCTCGCCGTACTCGTCGAACACGAGCTCCTGCGGATTGCGCAGGCCGGTCGCGAAGACCTCGAGCTCCGAGCCGTCGAGATTGCAACGCAGCACCGCGCCGTTGAATTGATTGTTCAAGCGCGAGCCGTCCGCCAGCGGCACGCTCAAGCCGCGATCGCCGCACGAGAAGTACAGCTTGCCGTCCGGCCCCAGCGCCAAGCCGTGCAGGTCGTGGCCGATCAACGCGAAGCGCACGCCGTAGCCCGAACTCAACACCTTCTTCGCGTCGGCGACGTGATCGCCGTCGCTGTCCTTCAGCGACCACAGGTTCGGCATGCACGCGAAGAACACCTCGTCCTTCCAAGCGAGCACGCCCGCCGCGATGCCGTCGGCCGGCGAGTTGAAGCTGTCGGCGAAGACCGTGCTCTCGTCCGCGCGGCCGTCGCCGTCGGTGTCGCTGATCCAACGCAGCCGCTCGTGATCCTTCGTGTAGTCGACGTCGAACTTCGCGCCGACGTGCCTGCGCAAATACGCGACGCGATCTTCCACCGTGCGGCACGCGAGATCGTCGTCGAGCCAGTCCATGTGATCGCGGATGTCGTCGACGCCGCTCTTGATGCGATAGGTCTCGGCGACGTACACGTCGCCCTTCGCGTCGACGCACATCGCGACGGGATTGGCGAGCTGCGGCTCGGCCGCCCACAGCTTCACCTCGAAGCCCTCGGGCACCTTCATCTTCGCGATCGCGGCCACGCCGTCGTTCGACGCAGGCGCCGCGTAGGGCGTGTAGACGTCCTGCGCGGACAGGCAGAGCAGAGCGCCGATCATCATGCGAGCTCGACACGCACGCGCTCGAGCAGCGCCTTGGTCAAGCGCACGCCGTCGGGCTCACTGTGCGTGTCGCCTTCGTATTCGATGCCCAGGTTTCCGTGGTATCCCGCCGCGACAACGATGCGCAGCATGCGGTGGTAGTCGGTGTGAATCTCCTCGCCCTTCGCGTCGAACTCGTGCGACTTGGCGCTGACCGCCTTTGCGAAGGGCATCATCTCTTCGACGCCGAGGTAGCGGTCGTAGCTCTTGCCGTCGCCGAGATTGAAGTTGCCGAAGTCCGGCAGCGTGCCGACGCGCGGATGGTTCGCGAGCTTCATCACGCCCGCGAGCCACGCGCCGTTCGACGACGAGCCGCCGTGGTTCTCGACGATCACGTTGATGCGCTTGGCCTCGCCGTAATTCGCGAGCGCGACCAGCGAATCGGCGGCGCGCTTCTGCTTCTCGCCCACGTCACCGCCGCCCGCTGCGTTGACGCGGATCGAGTGGCAACCGAGGAATGCGGCCGCGTCGACCCAGCGATGGTGGTTCTCGACGGCCTTCGCGCGTTCGGCGGTGTCCTCGTGCGCGAGCTCGCCTTCGCCGTCGCACATGATCAGCGCGCTGCGCACGCCGTTGTCGTCGCAGCGCTTGGTGAGCTCTTTCAAGTAGCCCTCGTCGCGCGCCTTGTCCTTGAAGAACGAGTTGACGTACTCGCACGCATCGATGTCGTAGTCGCGCCGCACGATGACCGGGAAGTCGAGGTTCGTCATCTGTCCCGCTTGGAGCGCGCGGTGGAACGACCACTCGGCAATCGAGAGCGTGAACACGGGCTTCTTCGCCGCGGGTGCGCGCGCGTCGCTCTGTGCCTTGCACCCGAACGCAGCCAGCGCGCCGACTCCGGCCGCAACGGTGAGAAATTCACGACGTGAGTTCTGCATGGATGCTCTTCCTTCAATGGAGCGTCACTTCGCGCTCTCGATGTTCACTGCGGCGTGCGCCGTCGCCTTCGACGACGACGGCGCTCCTTGGATAGCAGCACGGCTCGCGCTCGACCAGAGCCGCAGCGCGATCG
>CAYHRR010000489.1:0-3570 GCA_964358875.1 uncultured Planctomycetaceae bacterium
CGCTCGGCGCTCCGAGCGAAGGCGCGCTCGACTTCCCCATCGACTGCACGACGCCCGTGAGTTTCGTCGGCTTCGTCAACACGGCGACTGCGGAACGCATCGGTCCACACCTCGACGCGGCGCTGCGCGCGGTCTGACGCGTCAGACGAAGCGCTCACCGCGCCACGGATCCGCCGCGGGATGGAAGCCGCGTCGCTCCCAAAATCCCGGGCGTCCCTCGGCCGTGACCTCGATCGCGCGCAGCCACTTCACGGATTTCCAAGCGTACTTCGCCGGTGCGACCACGCGCAGCGGACCGCCGTGCGCGAGCGGCAAGGGTTCGCCGTTGCGTTGCACGGCGAGCAGGACATCGGGCTGGCACGCGTCGTAGAGCGACAACGAAGCGTCGTAGCGCTCTTCGTCGCGCAGGTGAACGAAGCACGCGGTCGCGCGCGGGTGCGCTGCTGCAAGCACGTCCGCAAGCCGCGCTCCTCGCCACTTGACGCGCGCGACGCTCCAGCCCGACGCGGCGTGGAAATCGGCCTCGATGTCGATGGTGGCGAGCTCGGTCAATTCGCGCAGCGTGAAGGTGCGCGGTCGGTCGATCTCGCCGCTCAAGGCGAGCGCCCACGTCGCGCCGTCGAAGGCGGGCGCGTCACCGATATGGTGCACCGGCATCGATTCGATCAAGCGCTGGCCCGGCGGCAAGGCGCGTGCGCGCGGCGTCGTCTCGTCGCTCATCGTTCCGCCGGTGCGCGTGGAAGCGCGACGCGAATCGTGGTTCCGGCACCGAGCTCGCTCGCGACCGCGAGCGAGCCGCGGTGCGCACGCGCGATCCCGAGCACGGCCGCGAGGCCCAAACCGCGCCCGGCGAACTTGGTGCTGTAGTAAGGATCGAACATGCGCGCCTGCGTCGCCGCGCTCATGCCGCAGCCGCTGTCGCGCACTTCGATGTACACGTATTCGCCCGGCGGCAGGCTCGGCTCCAACACGGTGCCCGCGAAGTACTCGGGCGTCGCCTCCATGCGCCCGGTCGAAATCCACACGTCGCCGCCCGACGCCGGCAAGGCCTCGCACGCGTTCGTGACCAAGTTGACGACGACCTGGTCGAGCTGCAGCGGATCGGCGATCACTGCGGGCAGATCGTGCGCGAGCTCGACGTGCAAGCGAATGCGCAATTCGAGCTGCGGCTCGATCCAATGCAACACGCGGTGCGCGAGATCGGTCAGGTGCAGGCGCCGCACCTCGATGCAGGCCGAGCCCGCGTAGGTCAGCATGCGCCGGCACACCTCAGCGGCGCGCATCGACGCGTCGAGCACGCGCTCCATTTGCCGCCGCACCGACGCGTCCGCGTCGACACCCGTCGCGGCGAGTTCGGCGCTGCCGATGATGCCCGTCAGCAGATTGTTGAAGTCGTGCGCCACGCCGCCGGCGAGCAGGCCGAGGCTCTCGAGTCGGCGCACTTCCTGCATGCGCCGCTCGAACGTGCGCCGTTCCTCCTCGGCGCGCACACGCTCGGTGACGTCCTCGAAGGAGTGCATGCGACCGAAATAGACACCGGCCTCGCTGTGCAAGCAGCGGCTCACGCGTCGCAAGGTGCGCCCGCTGGTCAAGGTCAATTCGTCGTCGGTGGAAGCAGGTCCGCCGGCCCGCACGAAAACCTGCTGCGTGGACTGCGCCAGCAAGCTCGCGCCGCGCGCCGCGAACTCCGAGGCGCGCAAGGTCCCGGAGCGCAGGCGCAGCTCGAGCTCGCCGAGGTCCCACATCTCGCACAAGCGTTCGTTGAAGTGCTGCACGTTGTCGTGCAACTCGTCGACGATGCAGATGCCGCTCTTCAGACCTTCCAGCGCGGTCTTGAACAAGGCCTCGTTGCGTCGCAAGGCGTCGAGCGCAGCGCGCTCGTCCGTGATGTCGCGAAACGTGCAGACGACGCCGGCCGGCGACGCCCCAGGCTGTTCGACGATGGGTTGCGAAGAGAGCGTGATCCAACGCAGCTCGCCGTCACGACGGCGCACACCCATGACGACGCCGCTCTGCGCAACGCCGGTGCGCAACGTGACCATGGCGGGATGGGATGCGCTCGAAAACGCGGCGCCGTCGTCGTGCGGCGCGAGTCGAAGCGGATCGAGCGCGGTGCGCGTCGACAGTGCATCCGTGTTCAGGCCGAGAATGCGTTCAGCGCTGCGATTGCAGATCTGCACCGCGCCGTCGCGACCGAGCACGACCACACCCTCCTCGAGCGCTGCGATCACGCTCGTTGCGCGCGCGACCTCGACGAGCAGCTCATCGGAGCTCGCGCCGGCACCGGTCACACACGTCACTTCGTTTCGACCGTTCATCGCGAGGTTTCGCGCGGCCATGCTACCCGCGGTCGCGCGCGACATCGAAGCGCCGCAGCACTTGGCCGCCGAGCCACACCAGTCCGACGCTCTGCAGCACGAGCAACGCGAGCCCCGGTACGAGTCCGACGTAGACCAGAGTCTGCGCGCTCCAATCGAACAACGCTTCGCAGATCAACGCCGGCACGGCGGCCACGAACGCGACCAGCGCGACGGTGAACAACTGCAACACGCGCAACAACAACACGCGCCCCGCGTTTTGCAGCATGCCGTCGTGCCCCGGCGTCTGCCGCGACGGCGCGAACAGGAAGGCCACGTTGTCGATGGCCGTCCACGCGAGCACGGCGACCGGAACGACGGCAGCGATGGGGATGAGGAGCGGATCGAAATGCCGCCACACGACGACGAGCGCGCCCAAGGACAGTGCGATCAACGCCGAAACCAAGGCGACTTCGGGCATCAAGGTCGCCAGGAACAAGCGCCACGGCGCGACCGGCCACGAACGGATCGACGACATCAAGTCGAGGTCCTCGCGGAAGTCGAAGCGCAGCGTCGTGCACAAGTAGAACGTGCCGATCCCCGCGGCGATCAGCGCCGACTTGAGCAACGCCTCGCGCGTGTCGGTCGAGCTGCGCGCGAGCTGCCACGCGCTGAAGGTGACCAGCGTCATCACACCGCCGCCGAGCAGAAAACTGCCCTTGGCCTTGCGCACGATCGAAAGCGTTTTGCGCCACACCACGGCGCCGAACGGGTTGTGTCCGCACCACCACGGCACGCGCACCCCGCGCCCCGCCGGGCTGCCCACGGTGCTCGCGCCCAACATCCCGCGGCGCGCGCGCGCGATGCGTTTGGCGACATCGGCGGAGGTCTCGAGCGAGAGCTCGCGGAAGTCGATGCGGATGCGCGGCACGAGCAGCAGCGCACCGACGAACACCGCGGCGCACAGCGTGAACCACGGCCAGAATTCGCGCGCGCTCGAAGCGAGGATCGCCGCGCTCCAGGGCGTCAGCGGCCAGCGCACCGCCGCCGCGAGCGGATGCTCGTAGACCTGTGCGAGCACGCCGTCGAACGACGACGGGCGCACGCCTTCGGACTCGTCGGAATCCGCGTAGACGAGCAGCGCGATCACCAGCGCGGCGAAAACGAGGAAGCCGATGCGCCGCAACGGCCACTTCGCTGCGCGCGTCATCACACGGTTCTCGGCATCGCCCGCGAACAAAGCGAGCGCCTGTCCGAGCATGCTCAGCGTCAT
>CAYHRR010000490.1:0-3569 GCA_964358875.1 uncultured Planctomycetaceae bacterium
TCCTCGTCGTCTTCCTCGTCGTCTTCCTCGTCGTCGTCGTCGTCGTCGTCGGCTTCGTCTTCCTCGTCGTCGTCGTCGTCGGCGACATCCTCGACTTCGGCGTCGAAGTCGTAATCACCCTCGGTCGAATGGGCCATTTCCACGGGCACGTTCTCGTCGCTCGCAGGGAGCAGGTTCGCTTCGGAGGCTTGCATTGGGAACACCATGGGCGGTCGGCGGATGAAGAGGCAGTCTTTTGCGTGCCTTCGGCCGTCTGCGCAAGCAAAAAAACGGCCCGAACGGTGCGGAATTCTCCGGCGTCGAGCGGGGTTCCGCCCTTCTTGGCCGGCAGCTTGCGCGAGGAACCCAGGCCGATCTCCGGTCTTGGCGCGTTGCGTCGGGAACGGCCGAAGGCGACCCGCGCCGCCAACCTCGGGACTGCGCAGCGCATGGGCCTAGCCGCGCGCTCCAGCGTGGTGCGCGCCGACCTTCGCGTCCGGTCTGACCCAGCGGCGCATGCCGGGCTCGTGCGCGCGGAACCGGCTGCTATCGAGCCCGCCGCGCTCGACCACAGCGACAACCGGCCGGCGGCCGCAAGAGCGTTCGGCGTCGCCGCGCCGCGTCCCGCCGTGCGCGCGCTCCGACCCCAGGCGCCGGGTGGTAGCGGTGGAGGGACTTGAACCCCCGACACGTGGCTTATGAAGCCACTGCTCTAACCACTGAGCTACACCGCCGACGCCGGAGGGGCGGGGACTTTATCGGCGCGCTCCCGACCGGTCAAGGCGGCCGGGAACGGGTGAACGCTCCCCACCGCGTGGTTTTTTCGAGATTGAGCGCGGTTCGCGGCGCGCTTGTCGTTCTGAGGGATACCACCCAGCGGCGGCGTGGTCGGGCTCGCAGTAAGTCCCGACTTGGCGTGCTGGGTGAGGGGGCAAGAACCCGTGGAGAGAGACGAGGCGCCCATCCCCGGCGGGATGGCGCCTCGCCTGCTTTCAAGCGCAGCGCGCCACGCTCCGCTTGGAAACGGCGAAGGGATCAGACGCGCAGCGACTGCACGACGCCGCCGATCGAGTGGTAACTCAGCTTCTTGCGCGTGATCACGCCGCGGTCCTCGTCGAACACGGAGCACTCGCGGATCGGACGCGAGTAGAGGTGCAGCGTGACGGCCGGCGCGTGGTTGTGCGACTCGATGCGATGCCAGCCGAGATCGTCGACCACGAACGCCACTTGGCCGCGACCAACCGTTCGCACCGGGCCGGTTGCAAGACCCGTGTGTTCACCCGCCGCGACGCGGAACATCGACTCGCGCACCTCACCGTCGAGCACCGCCATCCAACAGCGTTGACCGGCGTGATCGTGGATCGGACTGCGCTGCCCCGGCCCCCAACACAGCACGATCAGCTCGAAGAGGTCGGTCTGGCGCACGAGGTTGCGCGAGTAATAGGTCGCCTCGAAGAACGCGAAGCGGCGCCAGTCAGCGGCCTCGCGCGCGTAGCTCTCGAGCAGCTTGGCGACGCGCGTTCCGTGTGCGTCCTCGCTCAAGGCGCTGTCGAGATCGTGCAGGAGTCGGTCGAGGGGTTGTTGGGTCATGGCCATTCACGCGCGCGCGGCGCTCGAGTTCGAAGGGGTCAAGGCAGTCCTGAGAGCGGCGAGTGCAGCCTCGATGTCGGCGCCGTTGGTCTGCGCGCCGAGCGTGAAGCGCAGCGATGAGCGTGCGCGCGTCGCGCTGAGGCCCATCGCGATCAGCACGTGCGACGGTGCTCCGCCCGAGGCCGCCGCGCCGGCGGAAACGCTCACTCCCAAGCGTCCGAGCTCCGCTTGGAGTTCGAGCGCCGCGTATCCGGGGAATTCGACGTTCAGTGTGTTGGGCAAGCGCGCGCCGGAGCCGTTGAGGCCGGCTTCAGGACACAGTGCGCGGATCCCGGCCCACAAGCGCTCGCGCAGTTCCGGCGCCTGTGCACTTCGAAACGCTCCATCGGCAAGCCGCGCGAAGGCCGCACCGAACGCCACGACACCGGCCGTGTTCTCCGTTCCGTTGCGCGCACCGCACTGTTGACCGCAACCGTGAATCAACGTGCGCGGCAGACACCCGCGCCGCGCGTACAACAACCCGACGCCCTTCGGCGCATAGAGCTTGTGCGCGGACAGGCTGAGCAGATCGCAACCGATGTCGCGCACGTCGACCGGAACTTTGCCGAGCGCGGCGGTCGCATCGCAGTGGAACAACACACCCGCCTCGCGACACAGCGCGGCGATCTCGCGCACAGGTTGCAGCACGCCGGTTTCGTTGTTGGCGAGCATCACCGAGACGAGAGCGGTGTCCGCACGCAGCGCGTGGCGCACATCGGCCGGATCGACGACGCCTTGCGTGCTGACGCGCACGAGGCTCGCGCTCGTGCCGGGCTCCGCCAGGCCGCGGCGCTGCTCAGCACCGACTTGTGCTCGATCGCACTGACGACCAAGTGACCGCCCTGCGTCGGAACGCTGCCGCACAGCGCCCAGTTGTTCGATTCCGTGCCGCCGGAGGTGAACCACACTTCGTCCGGCTCCGCTCCCAAGGCGCCTGCGATCGACGCGCGCGCGGCCTCGATGGCGGCCTTCGCCCGACGACCGGCGGGGTGGGCCGCCGAGGGATTCCCATAGCCTTCGGTCAACCACTCCTGATGCGCGCGGGCCACCGAGGGGTCGACCGGGGTCGAGCCGTTGTAGTCGAGGTACACGTCGCGCTGCATCGGGGCGGCCATTGTGCCGCTGGATTGCAGGCGCGCCAGCGCCCGACGCGGGACGAGCCGCTCGCGCGACTGAAGCCGGAGGCAGCGCGGGCCGATGGAAGCTCCGACGTGAAGGGTCAAAGGCCGCTGCAGATCGACGCACGCGCCATCGAAGTCCTACTCGCGGCGCACACGCCCGACGAACTCGATCGCGCGCTCGTCGATGTGATTTGCGACTGCGGTGTCGCGCCGGCGGCGGCGATCTGGCGCAAGCTCACCGACGAGGGCGGCTCGTGGCGCGAATTGCGTTCGCGCGGTTCGCGCGAGTTGTTGCCGAGCGGGACCTTCGTTCAGGCGGTACTCCAAGCGGGACTCGACGATCGCGCGCCGAACGGCGGCCACGTGCGCTCGGCGTGCGTCGGCGAACGCTGCGTCGCGCTGGTCCTCGGGCCGACTCCGCGCGACGACGATGCCGAGCTGGCCTCGGCGCTCTTGGGATTGCACTCGACGCTCGTCGCTGCGGCATGCGGTGCGAAGCCGCCGCAGGATCCGTTCGGAGCGCCGCTGCCCGGCAAGCGCGACGATCCGTTTGCGCGCGACGCGTGACACTTTCGTCATCGCGAGCACGCACTCGTTGCGTGACGAGCGCGCGACTGCGCGTCACTTCGCTGCGCCTTCTTGGCGAGCCCGCGCGCTACGCAGAAGTTCCCCGTCGCGTGACTTGCGAGCCCTCACGCGTGGATTTAGTTTCGGACGCGTGCGAGCGGTTCGCCGCCCGCACAAGGAAGAATTCATCGAGAGGGGTTCGCACTTTTGCGAGCGGTGCGAGCTCCCGGGAAGCTTGATGAGTTCTCCTCTCTCCCTCGGGCCAGTGATCGG
>CAYHRR010000491.1:0-3560 GCA_964358875.1 uncultured Planctomycetaceae bacterium
GGTTGGCCGGGTGCGGGGTCCGGGCGTGGGCGGCGAGTTGGACGTGCGCGTTTGCTTTCTCCCTACCGTCGATGGCCTGGCCGTTACCGCGCGACTGCTGGATCCGGCGGGCGTCTTGCTGACACTCGAACGCCTCCCGCTGCAGCCTGAGCACCGCGCGATCCTGCTCCGTGATGTCGGCGAGGATCGGATGGCTGTACGGATCGGCATCCGGTGTCCTGCGCGCTGCGAGCATCGGCAGCAGCTCCGCACCGAGCTCCCCCGGCCAGCAGTAGTGCGCGGTCGTCGCGTTGACCGAGCCCGAGTGGCTCTTCGACGAAGCGAGGATCTGCATCATCGGATCGTTGTCGCTGACCAGCCAACCGTTGACCTGTTCGGCCGGCCAGCTCGCCCACCAACGGATCACGCCCGTCTGCACGCCTTGCTCGCCGAGGATGTTCCAAAAAGCCTTCGCGCGCCGATGCAAACCGCTGATCGCAAGCTCGGGGAACCACGAGCGCGCGACGGCGAGTTCGAACAGCGGCGCGAGTCCGAGATGGCGCGGCATCAAGGCCGGTTCTCCGAGTTTCGGATAGCTGCGCTCGACGCCGCGCTCGAGCCCGGGCATCTGCACCTCGGTGAAATCGGTGATGCCGTGCACGGACTCGTCGACGCCGGTGGCGATCGTGTTCCACACGATCGGCGACCAAGTCGGCCGCTGTGTTTCGAGCACCGCGCGATAGCCGCCGCTGCACAAGCGCGCGAAGTTCGGCAGCTTGCCCGCGTCCATCAGCGGTTGCAGGCGGCCCCAATCGAGCCCGTCGACTCCGACGACCATCACGCGCGGCAAGGCAGCGTTCGCTGCGGGAACGACGCTGAGCTGCGGCGGCGCGACGAGCGTGTCGATGCGTCCGGTGCCGATGCTCGTCAACGCGACGGCAGCTCCGATCGATGCCGCGATGCCGATGACAGGCCAGGTCAGCCGCTCGAGCGCCGTGCGCGACAAAACGGCGCTTGCCGCGAAGGCGACGACGAGCGCGGCGATCCCGGACAGCGCGAGATTGAGTCCGTTGGTGTCGTCGCGCCAGGTGAGGCTCGCGATCGTCCATTGCGCGAGCGAAAACGTCGCGAAAGCGAGCAACGCGGCGCCGAAGTTCGCGACGAGCGCGCGCTTGGCGTTCGACGAGCGGCTCGTGGTGAGCACGACGAGCCAGCCGAGCAATTCGAAACCGAGCGCGTAACCAAACGTCGTCCACAGCAGGAACGGCGCGGCCTGGCCTTCGCCTTGCAACGACGTGTTCGTGCGCACGGCGAGGCCGCCCGCAAGCGCGCCGACCGTGGCGCCCGCGAGCAGCCAACCGGCCGCGCCGCTCGCGAGCACGGTGCCCTGCGACGAACGTCGCGCGGAGGTGAACATCGGATCCATGGAAGTGTCGGGGCGAGCATCGGCCGGCGCGCAGCTCCGACCCAATAGTTCGCGCGCGGCCCAGGTTAGCCTTCGGCCGAGCTTCCCGTCCCTGAACGCAATCGAGGAGTCGTTTGATGTCGTCAGCTTCCGAGCGCTTCGCGCGCACGCCGCCCGTGCCGTACTTCGCCGTGATCTTCACCTCGCAACGCGCCGCAGACGAAGGCGACGCGTACGCGCAAGCCGCCGCTCGCATGGTCGAACTCGCGAGCGCGCGCCCGGGCTTTCTCGGCGTCGAAAGTGCGCGCGACGGCGACGGCCTCGGCATCACGGTCAGCTATTGGGCGAACGAAGCAGCTATCGCCGGTTGGAAGTGCGACCTCGAACACCTCGCCGTGCAACGCGCCGGCCGCGAACGGTGGTACGAGCACTTCGAATTGCGTGTCGCGAAGGTCGAGCGCGCGTCGAGCTTCACGGCGCGAAGCTGACGCTGCGACATGCGTCGGCGAAGCGTAGCGCGCGGACGCTGCACGCTTCGACTCCCAAACGGCACCTTCGCGCGAACAGCTACGACGCGACACGTGCACGTGGGATGCCGCTCGGCTCTCCGCGCGCCCGCGATCGATCCGATCGAGGAAGGCTGCGCCGCCACACCGCGTGAGTGAGTCCGCCTCGACGCGCGCGAGTCTTGATTGCGCACTGTTCTCGAACCGATCGTGTCGCGCCTCGTGATGTCGCCAAACGCCGCGGTGCGCTCGCCAACCGAGCCTCCGAGACGCCGCGAGTCGCCGCGCGGACTCTGCGCACGAATCTTGACTGGGCACTGTTCTCGAGCTGCGCGCGCAGGCCTCGGACCGAGCGTGTCGCGCCGAGTGATGTCGCCGAACGCTCGGCACGCTCGCGAACGGCGCCTCCGACGCACCGCGCTTCTCCGCGCCGGGATCGGCGCGCGGATCTTGATTGCGCACTGTTCGCGAGCCGCGCGCACTTCGCACCTGCGATGTGACTCACGCGTCGCGTGTTTTTCGGAGATCAGGTGCAAGCGATCTCTGCCCAACCAAGTCGTGAGTGCGGAGGGCACGACAATAGTTCGGCGCAAGAGGCGCGTTCGACAGCACGCGATCGACTTCCGCTCGTGGGGCGGGCTGCGGGCGAACTCCGGGCGCAGGCCGAAGGGCGAGCGCGCGGGTGTGTCGCATCGTGTTCGACCGGAGCACGCGGCGCGGAATCCCGTCCACGTCACCGTGCGCCTGCGCGCCGGATTGCCGAACCTGCGTTGCGAGGCTGCGCGCGTCGTGCTCGAGCGTGCGTTTGCGGGTGGCGCGGAGCGCTTCGGGTTTCGGCTGACGCAGCACGCGATCCTCTCCAACCACCTGCATCTGACCGGCGAAGCGGGAGATCGCGTGGCTCTGTCGCGCGGGATGCAGGGCCTGCTCGTGCGCGTCGCGCGAGCGCTCAACGCGCTGTGGACGCGCACGGGTTCGGTGTTCGCGGACCGCTTCCACGCTCGCGTGTTGCGCACGCCGCGCGAAGCGCACGCGGCGCTGCTCTACGTCCTGCGCCATGCGCAACACCACGCCCTCCGCGTCATCGGCATCGACCTGTTCACGTCGGGGCGTTGGTTCGACGGTTGGTCGCGACGCATCGCTGCTGCGCGCGAAGCACTTCCGGCTGCGCTCGCGAGGACCTGGCTGCCACGTGTTGGTGGCGGCGGCACGGCTCCATCGGGTTCGACGAAGCGCCGCGCAAGCAGCGTGCGCCTACTGCGCCGTGACCCGCCTTCGCAAGTCCTCGAACTCAGGCCCGCACATTTCCGCGAGTTCGCTGGAGCGCTGGCTCGACGCCAGCGCGGACTTCAGATAGTCGACGACTTGCGGCGCACGCACCTGCTGATCGAACAGGATCACGGCCCAAAATAGCTTGAGCGCGGGATCCGCGATGTCCGCGAAGTGCTGCGTCGCATAGTCGCGGGCGCTCGGATGCTCGACCAACCCGCGGCTCAGCGCAGCGAGCGGGTACAGATCGAAGTCGCGATCCGCGGACGTGAACGCGAACAACACGGGCATCCGGCTCTCGGCGGCGACGACGACTTCATCGGAGAAAAACTCGCTCGTCGCCGGCTGCGCGTCGAGCCAGCGTTTGAGGATCGCCGGCGTCTGCAGCTTGGTCGCGCGCT
>CAYHRR010000492.1:0-3559 GCA_964358875.1 uncultured Planctomycetaceae bacterium
CGCCTTCGTCGGCGCCGGGCGCTTTTCGCAGTGCGCGCGCAGGGCTTCGTCGAAGAGCACGGTCCAGCCTTCGTGCAACGAGCGCGCGGTCGCGTCGTCGATGCGACCGTGCACGGCGTCGCTGAAGGAAAGCACCGTCGCGCCGTCCTTTTCCTCGAGCCGGAACGAGTGGTAGTGCGTGTTCGGGCCGCCCCAGGCCGGCGACGAGACGCCGGCGAGTTCGAGCATGCGCGGCGCGCGCACGGCGGTCACCGAGGCCCAGATCACGCCCTCGCCTTTGCCCCAGTCCTCGTACATGCGGCCGCCGAGCCACGGTTCGATCACGAAATCGCGCGCATCGGCGGCGGTGTAGAAATCGCGCGGCCACCACGTTCCGGTCTGTTCGACGAGCGCTTTCCAAACGCGAGCGAGCGGCGCCGCGAGCGTCACTTCGAGTTCGATCAAACGCACCGCAGCCGTGTCCGAAGTTCGCGCGCGAGCCATCGTGCTTCTCCTGAGTGTCGTCGAGTTCGTCGGACGCGCAATGCAGCTCGCGCTCAGTCGCGCCAAGCCTTGACGACTTTGCCGGCTGCGAATTGCACGTAGGCGTAGGGGCCGCTTTGTCCGAGCGGCGTCGAGTCGATCACGAACACGACGCTTCCGCTGGAGCTCTTCTTCTGCACGTAGCCCCACTTCCACAGTTCGAAATCGTTCTCGAGCAGCACCTTCTCCGCGGGCTCGCCGAGCAAGGCGACGACGAACTTGCGGCTCGTGCCGGCTTCGATTTGCGTCAAGGTCTCGGGGCCGATCACAACGTGCGGCTCGCTGGTCCGGCAGGCCGCGAGTGTGCCGACGCAAACGAGGATCGGAATGAGCGCGCGCTGGAGGGAACGCATGGGGGCAGATGCTAGCGAGCGCGCGCCCGGAGTCACTTGCGGCTCCGAGCGCGCGTCGAGTTCAGTCGCGCCAGGCCTTCTCGACGACGCCGCCGCGGAACGCAACGTAGGCCGAGCGCGTGTGCTCGGTCTCGTTGTTGGTGCCGACGATGAACAGCACGCCGCCGCTCGACTTGCGGTGCTCGGTCGCGGTCCACTTCCAGATCTCCGTGCCGTCGGACACGCTCGATTTCGTCGTCGGTTCACCGAGCAAGGCGATCACGTAGTCGATCGGTTTGCCCGGCGTGATTTGCGCGAGCGTGTCCGCGCTGACGTACTGACCGGAGGTTTGGGTGTGCGAATCGCCGCTGATCAGGCAACCCGAGACGGCGGTACAGGCGAGCAGCGCGGAGCCGAGGAGCGTGCCGCGCAGCAACGTGACGTTGTTCATGTTCGAACTTTCGAGGCGAGGGGGAATCGGCGGCGCGGTGGTGGGAGAGTCGCCGAACAGGCGTGCGTCGAGGCTGGGCTTCCGCGCCGGACGCGGAATGTAGCGGGCGCTCGCGCGCGAGGAACACACGCGTTCGCAAGGGAATTGTCGAGCATGGCGCTTGATCGCGCGCGCGTCGGGCAACAACCTCGCGCCATGCAACATGCCGTCGGAGGCAGGATCGCGCGGCCCGAAGGGCCCGACAAAGTCGCGGGGCGGACGCGCTACATCGCCGACTACGTCGTGCCCGGCGCGTGGTTCGGCGGCGTCGTGCGCTCCGCGGTAGCGCGCGGGCGACTGAGCGCGCTCGAACTCGATCCGCGCTTCGATTTCTCGCGCATCAAGCTCGTCACGGCGCGCGACATTCCCGGCGCGAACGTCGTTGCGATGCTCGCCGACGATCAGCCCGTGCTCGCCGAGGGCGAAGTGCGCCACTACGGCGAAGCGCTCGCTTTGGTCGCCGCGCCCGACACGCACACCTTGGCCGCGGCGCTCGCGGCGATTCGGCCGCGCATCGAGCCGCTGCCGGCGTTGTTCGATCCTCGAGCGAGTGAACAGGTTTTCAAACACATCGCGATCGTGAAGGGCGACGCGCGCGCCGTGCTCGCCCGCGCCGCGCGCGTGATCGAGGGTGAATACCGCACGGCCTCGCAGGAGCAGATGTACATCGAGACCCAAGGCGTGATCGCTTTTCCGCCCGACGCCGACGGGGTGCTGTCGGTGCACGGTTCGATGCAGTGCCCGTACTACGTGCAGAAGGCATTGATGAAAGCGCTTGGTCTCGACGCGCAGCGAGCGCGCGTCGTGCAAGCGGCGACCGGCGGCGGTTTCGGCGGCAAGGAGGATTATCCGTCCGTGCTCGCCGTGCAGGCGGCCTTGCTCGCGCGCGCGAGCGGGCGGCCCGTGCGGATGGTCATGGAGCGCCACGAGGATCTCGCCGTCACGCCCAAGCGCCATCCTTCGATCGTGCGTCACCGCACCGCCGTCGACGACGACGGGCGCTTGCTCGCGATGGAGATCGACGTGTTGTTCGACGGCGGCGCGTACACGACCTTGTCGCCGGTCGTGCTGTCGCGCGGCTGCATCCACGCTGCCGGTCCCTATCGCTGCGACAACGTCGAGATTCGCGGCCGCGCAGTGGCGACAAATCACGTTCCCTACGGCGCATTTCGTGGTTTCGGCGCGCCGCAGACTTGCTTTGCGATGGAGCGCCAGATGGATCGCATCGCGCACGCGCTCGCGCTGCATCCGCTCGAACTGCGCAGGCGCAACATGCTGCGGCTCGGCGATACGACGGCGACGGGGCAGAAGCTCGCGGACAGCGTCGGTTCGCAAGCGGTGATGGAGCGCATCGTCGCCTCGACCGGCTTCGATCGTTACGCGTGGCGTGCGCCGAAGCGCGGCCGCGTGCGGCGCGGCACGGGCTTCTCGTTTTTCTTCCACGGCGCCGGCTTCACGGGTTCCGGCGAAGAGTTGTTGAAGGGCACGGTCGCGGTCGAGTTGACGCGCGACGGACGCGCGCTCGTGCGCAGCGCTTCGACCGAATTCGGTCAAGGCACGTTGGCGATGCTCAGCGCGATTGCGGCCGATTCGCTCGAGTGCGAGCCGGCGGACATCGAGATCAGCGCCGCCGACACGCATGCGGTGCCGAACTCCGGGCCGACGGTCGCATCGCGCACGTGCATGATCGTCGGCGGCGTGCTCGCCCGCGCCTGTCGCGAACTCGCGGCGCGTTTTCCCGGCAGCGCGCCGTTCCGCGAACGCGCGCGCACTTTCATCGCGAACGGCGGCGACGGCTCGATCACGGCGACTTACGCCTCGCCGCCGGGCTTGAAGTGGGACGACGCGACCTACACGGGCGACGCCTATCCGGCCTACGGCTGGGCTGCGGATCTGGCCGAGGTCGAAGTCGATCTCGACACCTTCGACGTGCGCGTCGTGCGCTTTGCGAGCGCGGTCGACGTCGGCAAGGCGATCCAACCGCAGATGGTCGTCGGACAAATCGAAGGCGGCTCGCTGCAAGCGGTCGGCTTCGCGCACCTCGAAGTGGTCACGACGGCGCAAGGCCGCTTTCGCCAGGAACGCATGAGCACGTGCATCATTCCGACGACGCTCGACGCGCCGGATTTCGCTGTCGAGCTCGTCGAAGTGTCTTTTGCGCGCGGTCCGTTCGGCGCGAAGGGCGTCGGCGAAATGCCGATGGACGGCGGCGCAC
>CAYHRR010000493.1:0-3557 GCA_964358875.1 uncultured Planctomycetaceae bacterium
CCTTGCGCGACCGCGCATCGGTTCAGTTGAACGAAGAGGGCGTCGCAGCGGCCGTCGCATGGTGCGAGAAGGAAGCGCTCGCGAAAGAGGCTGAAAAGGCCGCGAAAACGCCCTCGCCGCACGGTGGCGACGCGACGCAGCCCGTCGAAACGACGCCGCCGGCCGGATCGACGCCGCCGAGCGAGCCGACGTCGTCCGACGCATCGGCGCCGGCCGGTGCTGCCGCGCAAGCGCACGCACCTGACGAGGGCAAGCCGTGATGTCGTTGCGACGCAACAGCTCGAGCCCGTCGCGCGCGCGCGCAGCGTTGCTCTCGCTCGGCGTGCTCACGGCGCTGGTCGTGATCGTCGCCGGAGCGTGCGAATCGACGGATCAACCGACGCGCAATCGACCGCTGCGCAGCACGGAGACCACGGCGCCGACAACGAATGCGCCGCTCGGGCAGGCCGCGCGCGCGGGACGCACCTGCGTCGATTGCCATGCCGACTTCGTCAAGTCGCTCGCGGGGAAGGCGGCGCACTTCGCCGACATCGGTGAACGCTGCGAGGATTGCCACGACAAGCACGGCCTCGTCGGCGTGCTGCGCCTGAAGAAGGCCGAGCCCGAGCTGTGCGTCGGCTGCCACGAGAAATCCGCCGCGTTCGCGCAGGGCGACCACGTGCATCTCGGCGCCGGGCAAGGCAAGTGCAGCGCGTGCCACGATCCGCACGCGGCGAGCGAACCCAAGCTGCTCGTCGCCAAGGGGCCGGAGCTGTGCTTCAAGTGCCACGACAAGACCGCCTACCAGACAGGCAACGTTCACGCGCCGGTCGCGGAGGGTTGTCTCGCTTGCCACGACGCGCACACCAACGCGACGGCGTCGGGACTCGTCAAGCCCGAACAGGAGCTGTGCGCGCGCTGCCACGATCCGGCCGCGCAGAAATTCACGGCGGCGCACAACGACTACGACGTTTCGAGCGCGAAGTGCGGCTCATGTCACGCAGCGCACGCGTCCTCGGGCAAAGGCCTGATTCGTCGCGTCGTGCACTCCCCGCTCGGCGACGGCGATTGCAGCGTGTGCCATAGCGAACCGGATGCCGAGGCGCCGAAGGGATCGACGCCGGCCTTGCTGATGCCCGCAGAAAAGCTGTGCGCCGTGTGTCACGGCGACCTGTGCAACGATTTCCGCGAGCGCAGCTCCGCGCACGCGCCCGTGAAGGAGCGCAAGTGCCTCGCCTGCCACACACCGCACGCGTCGGAGCACGACAAACTTCTGTCCGCCGATGCGAGCGCCGTGTGCACGCAGTGCCACGACATTCGCAAAGCCAAGGACGGCAGCGCGAAACCGATGCACGTGCTGCACGCGCCGGCGGCCGAAGGCAAGTGCCTCGACTGCCACGACGCGCACGGCAGCGCGCAAGCGCCGCTGCTCAAGAAGCCCGAGAACGAGTTGTGCTTCGGCTGCCACGAAGGGATGCGCGCGAAGCACGAACAGAAGAGCGTCCACGCCGCGCTCGACGCGTGCTCGACCTGCCACGCGGGTCACGGCTCCGAGCAGATCGGCCTGCTGCGCAAGGTCGAAGCGACGTTGTGCCTGGAGTGCCACAAGGAACTAGGCGAGCGCTTCGTCAACGAGAAGCAGCACCAGCCCGTCGCGCTCGGACGCTGCCTCGATTGCCACGATCCGCATGCCTCGGACAACAAGGGCATGTTGCTCAAGGACACCGGCGCGTTGTGCGTGACTTGTCACGCCAAGGTCGTCGCCGACGATCCGGGCGGCAGCTCGCACAAGCCCGTCAAGAACGGCGAGTGCTTGGCCTGCCATGATCCGCACTCATCGCTGCACAAGAGCCTGCTCGCCAAGAGCGAGGAGCAGTTGTGCGCGACGTGCCACGGCCTCACGCAGCAAGCGATCGAGCAAGCTGCGGTGAAGCATCCGCCCGCCGCAGCCGGCGCGTGCCTCGCGTGCCACTCGGCGCACCACACGCCGAACGCGTCGCTGCTGACGCAACCGGTGAAGGAAACCTGCGCCGGCTGCCACGCGAACGTGTTGGCCGAAACGGTGCAGCCCGGATGCGTCGCACACGTGCCGGCGCGCGAAGGCGAATGCACGAAGTGCCACGAAGCCCACGCGTCGCCCTTCCACGGGCTGACCAAGCTCGACGGCCCGGCGCTGTGCGCGCAGTGCCACGACGCAGCCGATCCGAAACTCGCCGCGGCGCATCTCGGCAAGTTGACGGCGCAAACCGACTGCATGGGTTGCCACGCACCCCACGCGTCGCCGGGACCCGGCTTGTTCTGGCCCAACCGCCACCCACCGTTCGCGGAGATGAAGTGCGAGGAGTGCCATGGCGAACAGAAGTAAGCGCGTGGCACTGTCGACGATCGCGCTGTGTGCCGCGCTCGGCGTAGGTCTTGCCGCGCAAGCACCGGCGCCCGTCACGACGCAGAATCCCGCAGCGAGCGGACACGGCGTCGGCACGACGGACTGCATGCGCTGTCACGAAGAGATGCGCGCGAAGATCGGCGCCTCCGTGCCGCACAAGCCTGCGGCCGACGGCGAGTGCGCGAAGTGCCACGCACCGCACGCGGCGCGCTTCGCCAAGTTGCTCAACCTGCGCGAACGCGCGCTGTGCGCGACGTGCCATCAGGAGAAGCTGACCTCGTTCATGACCGGCAGCGTGCACACGCCGATCAAGGACGGAAACTGCGCCGGATGCCACGCGGTGCACGGCTCGGAGAACGCGGCGTTGCTCGTGCGTTCGGGCAACGAGCTGTGCTTCGGATGCCATGAGGCGAAGCACGCGCAAGCGTCGCTTGGAACCGTGCACGATCCCTTCGCCAACGGCGAATGTCTCGACTGCCACAAGGCCCACAACTCGCCCTTCCCCGCGCAACTGATCGCGCCGACGACGAATCTGTGCCAGGTGTGCCACGCGCCGGACGCGGCCGAGTTGGTCGAAGCGCACACCGGCATTCCGGTCAAGGGCACGCAGTGCATCGCGTGCCACGAGCCGCACGCGACCGCTACGAAGGGCTTGTTGCGCAGCGTGACGCACGCGCCTTTCGCCGAGGGCAGTTGCGAGATGTGCCATCGCACCGACACCGACACGCCGCGCCTCGTGCGTGCGACCGGCGCGAAGCTCTGCCGAACGTGCCACCAGGACTATCCCAAGAGCGGCGACACCTTCGTTCACAAGCCCGTCGCGGACGGCACGTGCCAAGCCTGTCACCTGCCGCACGCCGGCGACATCAAGGGCTTGCTCGCCGCGCAACCGGCGCAACTGTGCACGACATGTCACGCCGAGATCACCGCGCGCGCCGCGCAATCGAAGTCGGCGCACCCGGTGAAGGCGGAAACGGGCGCGTGCCTCGCGTGCCACGCGCCGCACTCGTCGACCGAGAATCACCTGCTGCGCAGCGGCGAGATCCGCACGTGCTTGAGCTGCCACGAAACCGCGAAGCACGGCCACCCGCTCGGCGACGATCGACCGGATCCGCGCACCGGCAAGCCGATCACGTGCGTCACCTGCCACGACCCGCACGGCACGCAGTTCGCCTACGAGTTGCGCGGCGAC
>CAYHRR010000494.1:0-3546 GCA_964358875.1 uncultured Planctomycetaceae bacterium
AGCGCTTGCCGTCGGCGAGCCAACGCAGCGGCGGCGAATTCTCCGTCCAACTCGCGGGCCATTCCTCGCGCACGATCACGCGACACGCACCGGTCGCCGGATTCGCCGCGCAGAACTCCATCACGTTCTGACGGCGGTTGGTGCGGTTGAAGAGCAGCGCGCTCGAGTCCGCGGTCCAGGACACGTTGTAGACGTAGTGACCGAGCACCGCGTCGTCGAAGGCTTTGCCGTCGCGCACGTCGAGCTTCGTCGTCGTCTTCGCGGCGACGTCGTGAACCCACAGCTCCGCGATCGGATTGGGAGCGCCCGCCTTCGGATAGGCCTCGACGTCCATGCGACTTTGGATCTCGGTCTGGTCGAGCTGCAGGAAGTAGTCGGACGTCGGGCTCTCGTCGAAGCGATAGAAGGCGAGCTTGGTGTTGTCGGGCGACCACCACATCGCGGTGTTCTGATCGAGCTCTTCGCCGTACACCCAACTCGCCGTCGCGTACTTGACGCGTTTCGTCGCATCACCGTCGGTGGTCAGCGCGCGCTCGTTCGCGCCATCGGCGTCGCGCAGCCACAAATTGCGCGCGGAGCAAAAGGCCTCGAGCTTTCCATCCGGCGAAAGGGCCGACTCAAATTGTCGTCCGCGCTCGGGAGCAGCGCCGCTGCGGCGCCGGCCGTTCTCCGCGCGCGGCTTGGGCTCGGCCGCAGCCTTCGGTGCTTCAGCCAAGGTCTGCGTCGCCAGCTCATAGCGCCACGTCTTGCCGTCGCGGCGGTACTCGAGTGCCGCGCCCTCGTCGCGCCAGGTGATCGACAGCGAACCGGACTTGAAGGCACTTGCGATCTTCTTGCCGACCTGCTGGTAGTGCTCGTAGCCCGGCAGTGTCTTCAGGCGGTCTTGTGCCGCGGCGTTGCTCGCGAGCGCGAGCAGCGCGAGCAGCGCGCTTCCACGGCGCAGCGCGCTCGAGCGGGTCGGTGTTTGCGTTCGAACGGACGAAGGGACGATCGATCGGTCCATATGTGGCAGCGCTCGCAGGAGTTTCGGTGCGCGGCCGACAACGCCGCGTCGCGCGCAGAGAGTACGCGCTGGGCGCCGCGCTTCACGCGCTCCATCCGCGCCCGTACATGGGCCTCGTCCAAGGAATACGAAGGCAGCGTCAGGCTCGTTGGAACACAGCGGCTCGCGCGCAGCGTCGCGTCCGTGCGGACGCGCCGCCGAGTGCGCTTCCCCGCGCACGCGTTGCTAGAGTGCCGCGCTTGCGAGGGCGCCCGATGAACTCGGTTCGACCCCGCGGAACGGGGAGGCGAAGGCCTTTCCGAAGCGGCGCTTGAGGCGTCACGTCCGCAGGGCCGATGAGTCGGGCCCCGAGCCGCGCGCGGCGACCCGCGCGTCCGTTTTTCGCGCCACCACGACGAACACCCCTCCATGTGCGGCATTTTTGGCGTTGTCTACGGGCCTGACGCCCTGTTCGGTCCCGAGTTCGCGGGTCAGGTCGTCGAGACCTTGTTCCGCTGCTCGGAGTCGCGCGGCAAGGAAGCCGCCGGCCTGGCGGTTCACGACGGGCGCACGATCAACGTGCTCAAGCAGGCCGGTTCGGTCGAGCAGTTCCTTGCCCATCCCAAGTACCGCGAGGTGATGGACGCGGCGCTCGGCGCATGGGGAGCGACGCGACACGCGGGCGGACATGCGCCGCTCGCCTTCACCGGTCACTCGCGTTTGGTGACCAACGGCGCCCAGACCGAAGGCTCGAACAACCAGCCGGTCGTCGTGCGCGGGTCGGTCGTGATCCACAACGGGATCATCGTCAACGAGCGCGCGCTGTGGGAGCGGCATCCGGAGCTCGTGCGCCATGCCGAGGTCGACACCGAGGTGCTCGCCAATTTGTTGCGCAAGCACTTCGACGCCTCGCGCGACATCGTGTGGGCGACGCGCAAGACCTTCAGCGAGATCGAGGGCGCGGCGTCCGTCGCCTGCTTCCTCGACGACCTGCAAAACCTATTGCTGGCGACCAACACCGGTTCGCTGTTCTTCGTGACCAACGAGCGCAAGACCTTCCTGGCCTTCGCGAGCGAGCGCTTCATCTTGCAACGCCTGCTCGAGAGCGCGGGCGTCCAGGACACGCTCGGCGTGTGCGCGATCGAGCAGATTCGCGCCGGGAACGGGCTCGTCGTCGATCTCGCCAACGTCGAGATGCACAGCTTCAACAGCCTCGGCGGACCGGTCGGCGACGCGCCCGAACGCAAGCTCGAGCTGGCGACGAAGAAGATCGCGATCGTCGAACACACCAAGTCGGGCAAGGATTTGCGGCGCTGCAAGAAGTGCATCCTGCCCGAGACGTATCCGTTCATGGACTTCGACGCGCACGGCGTGTGTCGCTACTGCCGCAACTGGAAGACGATCGCGGTCAAGGGCGCCGACGCGCTGAGCCGGATGGTCGAACCGTACCGTTCGAAGGACGGCAGCCCCGACGTGATCGTGGCCTTTTCAGGCGGACGCGACAGCGCGTACGGCTTGCACTACGTGAAGAAGGTGCTCGGGATGAACCCGGTCGCCTTCACCTACGACTGGGGCTTGGTCACGGATTTGGCGCGCCGCAATCAGGCGCGTTTGTGCGGCAAACTCGGCGTCGAGCACATCCTGCGTTCGGCCGACATTCCCACCAAGCGTCGCTACGTCCGCAAGAACGTCGAGGCGTGGCTGCGCAAGCCCGAGCTCGGGATGGTCACGCTGTTCACCGCAGGCGACAAGCAGTTCTACAAGTACGCGCGCGAGCTGCGGCAAGAGACGGGCATCAAGCTCGTGATCTTCTGCACCGGCAACATGATCGAGGACACGCCCTACAAGACGGGCCTGTGCGGCGTGCGCGAGAAGGACCACGGCATGACCCTGACGGGGCTGCACTTCTCCGACGAGATGCAGTTGCTCTGGTACTACTTCAAGAACTACGCGCGGAACCCGGGCTATTGGAACGAGTCGTTGCGCGACACGTTCGACGCCTACTACCAGACCTTCGTGGTGAAGGACGACTTCCTGTACTTGTTCCACTACTTGAAGTGGGACGAGCAGGAGATCGTCGGCACGATCAAGCGCGAGTACGACTGGGAGGTTGCGACGGACACCACGCAGACTTGGCGCATCGGTGACGGCACGGCGCCTTTCTACAACTACATCTATATGACGATGGCGGGCTTCTCGGAGGACGAGGTCATGTTGTCGAACATGATTCGCGAGGGCGTTCTCACGCGCGACGAGGCCTTCGACAAGGCGGCGGAATACAACCACGCGCGGTGGCCGAGTTTGCGGGAGTATGCGTCGATTGTGGGGTTCAACTTGGAAGAGGCGATCCAGCGGATCAATGCGGCGAAGAAGTTGTACTAGCCGCCGGGATGTCAGCGAGCGACTCCGCGTAGGGTCGGGCCGCAGAGCCGGTTCGAACGGACGCGGAGTTTAGGGGAGACATGACGTGTGAGACGTTCGTCTGTGGGCGCTGGGCCAAGCTGAGAAGATGGGCCGCGAGAGCTTCTGGCCAGGTCTTGTACCCGTTCTCGGGTACCTGACTG
>CAYHRR010000495.1:0-3541 GCA_964358875.1 uncultured Planctomycetaceae bacterium
GACCAAGCTCGCACCCGCGCGCATGACGGGCATGGTGATGGGCGCGTGGTTCATCTCGATTGCGACGGGCAACTTCCTCGCCGGCAAGGTCTCGACGCTTGCAGCGACCGAGGCAGGCAAGGCCGTCGACGCGCTGGGCAAGGTCCACGCCTACGGCGACGTGTTCATGTACATGGTCTACATGGGCGTCGGTTTGGGCATCGCCGTGATCTTGATGTCGCGCGTGATGAACAAGTGGATGCACGGAGTCAGTTGACGCGATGACCAGCACCGGCACCTCGCTGTACGCCGAGCACATCGGCGAGCGGCAACGCAAGGTCGAGGCTGCCTTGACGAGCGCGGGCTACGACGCGCTCGTGATCTCGTCGGGCAAGGCGTTCACGTACTTCGCCGACGATCAGGACGCGCCGCTGCGCGAGACCGGGCACTTCGCGCACTGGGTGCCGTTGCGCGGTCCGTCGCACTTGCTGCTCCTGCGCCCGGGCACGAAGCCGCGGCTCGTGCGCGTGGCGCCGGAGGATTATTGGTACGAGCAAGCGCCGCTCGGCGCGCCGTTCTGGGCCGACGACTTCGATCTGCACGAAGTCACTTCGGTCGAAGCGGCTTGGAAGCTCGCGCGCGCGAACGGGCGCGTCGCCTACATCGGCGACGAGTCCGAGCTCGCGAAATCGAACGGCATCGACACGAGCGCGCTCAATCCGAGCGCGCTCGTGTCGCGCCTCGACTGGGATCGCAGCCTCAAGAGCGCCTACGAAGTCGCCTGCATGGAAGAAGCGCAGCGCGTCGCGGCATGGGGCCATCGCGCGGCTCTCGCGGCCTTCGACAAAGGCGCGAGCGAGTTGGAAATCCACCATGCCTACGTGCAGGCCTGCGGCTGCACCGAAGAAGCGCTCCCCTATCCGACGATCATCGGCCACGACGAGAAGTCCGCGATCCTGCACTACACCGGCAAGCGCACGCAGCGCGACGGCCGCGTGGTGTTGATCGATGCCGGCGCGAAACACCTCGGCTATGCGGCGGACATCACGCGCACCTGGACGCGCAAGGAGTGCGATCCCGACTTTCGCGAGCTCGTCAAAGGCATGGACAAGTTGCAGCGCAAGCTGTGCGAGAAGGTCGTGCCGGGCTTGCCGTATCCGGATTTGCACGCCGCCGCGCACGTGATGATCGGCGATCTGTTGCGCGAGGTCGGCGTGCTGCGCGTCAGCGGCGACGACGCCTTCGAGGTCGGCTTGACCTGCGCGTTCTTCCCCCACGGCCTCGGGCATTTCCTGGGCATCCAAGTGCACGACGTCTCGGGTCGTCAGAAGGAACCCGCCGGCGGAGTCGTGCCGCCGCCCGCCAAGTCGCCGTATTTGCGCACGACGCGCACGATCGCCGAGGACCAAGTCTTCACCATCGAGCCCGGCTGCTACTTCATCGAGATGCTGCTGCGCGAGCACAAGATCGGTCCGCATTCGGAGTTGGTCGACTGGGCCGTCGTCGAGCGACTCGCGCCCTTCGGCGGCGTGCGCATCGAGGACAACGTGCTCGTCACAGCCGCGGGTCACCGCAACTTGACGCGGCCGAACATCTAACTCGGCGGAGTTCGTTCGCGGCGCTTTTCCTCGCGTCCTAGCCACGCCCCCACCGCTCCCCAAAGCGCCGCCGCAGGCAGCGCTGCGAAAGCGGCACCGGCCAGCGAGTGCGACAACGCGTTCTTCAGCGCGTCGAAGCCCCAAGCCGCAAGCAGGTCTCCGGCGCGGAAGACGAAGGTGTCGTTGACGTTCTTCGCCTTGTACTTCTCCTCGCGCGAGGTCGTGACGTACAGCGCTTCGCGTGCGGCTTTCATCGTCGAGTTGTTGAAGGCGCGGAACAGCACCCAGAACAACGTGACCACGCCGAGCGTCGCACCGCCGATCATGTGAGCGCTTCCGAGCGCCGCGAATCCGAGCCCACCGATCAGCGGCAGGGCGATCAACGCGCCGCCAAACCCGATCCAACGCAGGATGCGCGCGGTCAGGAAGAGCTGCACGACGAGCGTCAGGCTCTGCGCGTACTTCTCGACGCTCGCGAAGTACTCGGTGCGCTCCACCGCGCCGCTGATCGCCTGCTCCACGATGTAGTTCTGCTGAAACGTGATGAACGTCTGCACTACGCCGAACAGGAACGTGTAGGTGGCGACGCCCTGCAAGTACTTCGATCCGACGACGAGCTTCCAGCCGGTCCAGGCGTTGCCGCTGAGAGGAACCTCGTGCCGGGCCGTCGCCGACGCGGCCGTCGCGCGCCGATCGGCGCGTCGACCGAGCAGCGCCGCGCAGACCACCGCGAGTTCGACCAGCACGGCCGACACGACGAACAACCAATTGAGGTCGATGCGCGTGGCGAGCTTTTCGGTGGCATACGGTCCGGCGATCGCTCCCAACGTTCCGCCGATGCCGATCAGGCCGAACAAGCGCCGCGCCTGGTTGAGCCCGAACACGTCGACGACGAAGCCCCAGAACACGGAAACGCTGAAGACCGCGTACACGGCGAGCCAAACGTAGAAGACTCGCGCGAGCCACGTCTTCGCCTCGCCCTCGACTGCGCCGAAGCCGATGAAGAAGGCGATCAGCGTCGCGGCGCACAAGTGGTTGGCGATCGGCACGAACACGCGCCGCGGGAAGCGCGATGTGAGTGCGGCGAACAGCGCGCTCGCGGCGCCGCTCCCGATCAGCGTCGCGGTCCACAAGTACTTGAGATTCTTCACGCCGCCGGCGACGCCCAACTGATCGCGCAACGGCTTGAGCACGAAGTAGCTCGCGAGCACGAGGAAGAAGTACGCCGCCGCGAGCAAGACATCGCGCCGCTCGTCTTGGCGCACCAAGGCCCAGCGGCCGAGTAGGCCGTCGTCCTCTTTCGTTCGGTTCGCGCTCAAGCGTTCCTCGGTTCCTCGGGGCCGAGAGCATGCCGCGCGGGCGAGCGCGAGGCACGTAGCGAGTCGCGTCGCGCGGTAAGGCCGCCGTGCTTGTTCATCGCGCGCTCGTGTTCGAAAGTCGCCCGAGTCCCGGCACGAAACGGCCCGTGCGCGCCGCGTATTCGCGATACGCCGCGCCGTGCTGCTCGAGCAAGAACGGTTCCTCGAACCAGCGCACCATCCACTCGAAGCCGACGACGGTCGCGACGAGTTGAGCGACAGCGAGCGCGTTCGGCACCGCAGCGACGAGCGCGAGCGACGCGCAGAACACGCACAGGTAGATGGGATTGCGGACGAAGCGGTAAGGCCCGTCGGTGACGAGCGCTGTGCGTCGTTCCAAGTCGAGCCCGATGCGCCACGAGTCGCGCATGGCGAGCTGGCACGCAAACGTGCCGAGCAACGCGACGACGAACAGCGCCAGCGCGAGCGCGCGTGCTTCGGTGCGGCTCGTGTCCCACCACGGCGCGAGGCCCGCGAGTTCAGAGCACGCCGCGAGCGGTCCGAGCGCCGTCGCGAGCAACATCGTCCGCGCGACGAGCCGCCCGCGCGCGTTCGTCGGCTGCGGCCGCGCGAAAACGATGCCCGAAGCGCCGGTGCGACGCCGAT
>CAYHRR010000496.1:0-3541 GCA_964358875.1 uncultured Planctomycetaceae bacterium
CGTGGCGATTCGCGACGTGAGCCTGCCGCAGGTCGCCGATCCGCTCGCGGTCCACGTTCGCGAAGCCCACGGTCGTTTCGAGCTGCGCGAACTCGAGCCGGGGCGCTACCGCTTCTTCGTGCGCGCCGACGGTTGGGCGGTCGCTCGCACCGAAACGCTGGCCGTCGACGCTGCCGCAGACACTCCGCTTGCGCTGGAATTCGAACTCGATTCAGGAGCGACACTGCGCGGCTCGGTCGTCGACGATCGCACCGGTTTGCCGATCACCGACGCCTTCGTCGTCTCGGAAAACGACTCGACGATCACCGTGCTTTCGCTCGATCCGACTGAACACGGCGATGAAGCCAAGCGCGCGCAGTTGCGCGGCGACGGGGCCTTCGAGTTCGTGCGTCTGTCGAGCGGCGTGCAGATCTTGCGCGCGAACGCGCCCGGTTACGGACCGCAGTGGCTGACCGAGACCGAAGTCGCGCACGGCGAAACGCGCGGCGGTCTCGTGTTTCGACTGCAACCAGCGGGCGGCGTCGAGGGCTTCATCGCCAAGGAGGGCGACGCACCGGTTGTCGGCGCGATGGTGTTGGCCTCGACCGTCGACTTCGATGCGAAGCGACCGTGTTTGACGTTCGCGCGCGCGCTCAGCGACGCGCAGGGGCGCTACGTGATCGAGGGTTTGTCGGCGGGCACGTGGGGCGTGCTCAATTTCGGCGTGCTGACCTCGATGAACAGCGCTGCCTACACGCCGGAATTCCACTTCGCCGCGGTTCGCGCCGGTGAGCGCGCGACGGTCGACTTTCGCGCGGCGCAATCGAGACAAGTCCTGCGCGGCGTCGTTCGCGACGGACATGGACAGGTGCTCGCCGGACGCACCGTGATGATCGCGCCCTTCAACAAGGCCTTGCCGCCGCCGCTCGGCAATTGGAGTTCGGCGACCACCGACGCGGCGGGCGTCTACGCGATTCCCGATCTGCAGCCCGGCTTGCATGAGGTGTTCATCAGCGGTCGCGTGCCGTCCGAAGTGCTGCGCGTCGGTGCACTGCAAGTCGACGCCGGGGCGGAGTTCGTGCACGACATCGAGCTTCCGGGCGCGTCGTTGGGCGGAGTCGTGCGCGACGCCGAGCGCAACGAAGCGCTGGGAATCGGCGTGGTCGTGGCGATGCTGCGCGGCGCGAACGGCGCCTACGAGTTCGTGGCGCGCGTGTTCACGGACAGCGACGGCCGCTACCGATTCGAGTTTCTGCCCGGCGGCGAGTACCGCGTGTTCGCCTACGCGACGCGCGGCTCGCTGGGCCAAGAAGTCGCGGACGGGATCGTGCTGGTCGCGGGCGAAGCGCGCGCCGGAGTCGACTTGGCGTTGCATCCCGGCGGACGACTCGCGCTCATGGTGCGCGACGCTTCCGGCGCGCCGGTCGAGGGCGCGACGCTCGAACTCGTCGACGAGAACGGCATCACGACGCCCTTCGACGAACACGGTCTCAGCAACGCGCTAGGCGCAAAGGAGATCGGCGGCATCAAGCCCGGTCGCTGGACGGTGCAGGCGACGCGCGCGGGCCTCGGCAGTGCGCGCGCTGAGGTGACGATCACTGCAGGCGCGCGCCATGCGCTCGAACTGAAACTGACGCCGCAGTAGACGGCGCATCGGCGTCGGCGCGCGCGTTCGACGTGCCGGCGCTGCACGCACGACATGGTGCACGCACGCCATGATGAGCGCAGATTCCGCGAAGGAATTCGGCCTGCCGCAGCACACACTCCGCACGGCGCTCGATCCTGAGCCCGAAGGAACCACAAGCACATGAACAAGCCGTCGTTTGGAATGGTCGCCGTCACAGCCCTGATTTCCGCGGTCGCCGGCGCGGCAGGGGGAGCGTTCGTCGCTTCGAACAACGCGCCGCAGGCCGCCGGCACCGCCGCCGCAAGCCCGTCGAACGATGCGCGCCTCGAAGCGCTCGCCGCGCAGGTGCGCGACAACTCCAAGAGCATCGACGAATTGCTCGCGGCCGTGCGCGCTTTGCCGAGCGCGGACACGCGCGTTTCCACCGACGACGTCGCGTTGGAGGCGGCCCTCGCGCGCTACCTCGCGAAACACCCCGGCACCGCAACAACGAGCGCCGCAGCCGCGCCGCTCGACGCGACCCTTGCGGCGCGCGCGCACAACGGCGAGGTCGCGGACTTGTTGAGCCGCTTGCTCGACGAGAACCTGAGCGATGACGAGCGCGAGGGCCTGTGGCGCGAGGTGCGCGAGAAGGGGCTGCTCGACGAAGTCGTCGCGCAATTGGAGCGGCGCGCGGAACTCGACCCGAGCAACCCCGACCGTCAGGTCGACCTCGGCAACGCCTACCTGCAGAAGGTCTTCGCGGCCGGCGCAGGTCCGGAAGCTGGCGTGTGGGCGACCAAGGCCGACAAGCGCTTCGACGAGGCGCTCGCTGTCGATGCGAACCACTGGGACGCGCGCTTCACCAAGGCGATCGCGCTTTCGAATTGGCCGGCCTTCCTCGGCAAACAGCCCGAGGCGATCAAGCACTTCGAGACGCTGCTCGAACAGCAATCCGCGCAACCCAAGGAGGCGCGCTACGCCTACACGCACTTGTTCCTCGGGAACATGTACTTGCAGATGGGGCAGAAGGACAAGGCGCTCTCGACCTGGGAGGGCGGGCTCGCGCAGTTCCCTGACAACGACGAATTGCGCAAGCGCATCGAGTTGACGCGCGCGCAGTGAACTCGGCCGGCGCCGCCGTGAAGCGACCGCGCTCTCAGCGTTTCCAGCACTGCGCGAGGCCGTCGCGCAGCGCAGTCTGCGGGCGGAAACCGAGCGCTGCGAGCTTCGCGGTGTTCGGCACGCGCCGCCGCACGGAACCCGGCGGCGCGGGCTTGTCCTCGACGCGCGGGTGGAAGCCGGTGATGTCGAAGATGGTGCGCGCAAGCTGGTCGATGCGCGTCTCGACCTCCGAGCCGATGTTGTAGATGCCGCCGGCTCCGGCGAGCGCGGCGCCGAGCACCGTGACGAGCGCGCGCGCCGCGTCTTCGGCGTAAAGGAACGAACGCGTCTGATCGCTGCCGTAGATCGGGAAGGGATCGACACGCTGCGCGACGCGCTCGAAGAACTCGGGCACGACATGGGTCGGTCCCATGCGCGGTCCGTAGATGTTGTGGAAGCGCACCACGATCGGCGTGAATCCGCCGAGGCGTGCCGCGCCGAACACGGCCGACTCGCCCGCGATCTTGCTCGCTGCGTAGGACCAGCGCGGCAGCGCGATGTCGTCGATCGACAAGATCACGTCCTCGCTCGTCGGCACCGGCACGAATCCGTGATCGACACCGGCCGCGTAGTTCTCGCTCGACGACGCGAAGAACAAGGTCTTGCAGCCGCTTTCGAGCGCGTGGTCGAGCACGTTGAGCGTCGTACGCGTGTTGACCGCCAGCGTTTCGTAGGGATGGTCGGTGACGTACTGCACGCCGACGATCGCCGCGAAGTGGAAGATCGCGTCGTACTTTCCGGCGAGCAAATTGCGATCGGCGCCGAAGTCGCCGCGCACGAGCTTCAACTTGC
>CAYHRR010000497.1:0-3540 GCA_964358875.1 uncultured Planctomycetaceae bacterium
GCCAATTCGCCGACGCGAACGCTTGCTCGCGTTGCCACGCCGGCGCGCAGTCGTGGAAGAAGCTGAGCTTCGATCACGATCGCGACTCGCGCTACGCGCTCGATCAAAAGCACAAAGACCTGGAGTGCTCGGCGTGTCACAAACCGTGGCCGACGGCGGACGGGCGCAAGGTGGTGCGCTTCAAGCCGCTCGGCATCGCGTGCGGCGATTGCCACGGCTTCAAGAAGCAAGGCACGCTGTTTTCGGGAGCCGGCCCTGACGGCGCGCCGTGGGGAATTCGATGAAGCATGCTGCATGGTGGTTGTCGCTCGTCGCTTTGTTCGTCGTCATCGGCGCCTTGCCGGTGCGCGCACAGGAAGCGGCGACCAAGCGCGTCGAGGGACGCGTCACGGTCGTCTCGGGCGCGAGTCTCTACCTCGACATCGGCAACGACGTCGGTCTGGAGCCCGGCGATCGCGGGCGCGCATTGCCGATCGCCGGAGCGCCGCTCGATTTCATCGTGCGCTCGGTTTCGCGCCAGAGCGCGCGCTGCGAACTGGTGCTCGGCGCGGCTGCACTCGACGTCGGCACGCCGGTCGAACTCACGTTGCCCGCGACGCGCGGTGCCGTTGATCCGAATGCGCCGGCGCATCCGGCTTGGTCGCATCCGACCGAGGATTGGCAGAGCGAGATGCCGCTGCTCGCGCCCGCGCAAGGGCTGACCCCCGCCGAACGTGAGCGCAAGTTCCTCGGTCGTTGGTACGCGGGCTTCGACGGCACCTACGACCACGCCGGCGACGCGCAGACCTATGTGTTCGCGCGCACGGGGCTCGAACTGGAGGTCGACAACTTCAGCGGCCGCGGCGATTCGTTGCGCTTCGACGGCGAGGCTTACCACCGCGCCAACGACGACTCGAACTCGACGGACTCGAGCGAAACGACCTTCCGCCTCGATCGCTTGTCCTGGCGCTACGGCGATGCGCGCGGCTCGGAGCAACGCGTCGAAGTCGGTCGCTTCCTGCACTCGGAGGTGCCGCAGCTCGGTTTGCTCGACGGTGTCGAGTGGGTGAAGCGCACCGAAGGCGGAGATCGCTGGGGCTTCAGCGCCGGCCTGCAACCGGAGTGGACTGCGGAGATGGCGAGCGGCGACGACGTCGCGACGTCGGCCTTCTATCGCCACGTCGGCGGCGACAACGGCGAGTTCGCGTTCACCGGCGGCGCGCAGAAAACCTGGCACAAAGGCGAGCCCGATCGCGACCTCGTGCTCGGCGATGTTTCCTGGCGACCGAACGAGCGTTGGTGGCTGTACGCCTCGGCGTGGCTCGATTGGTACGACTCGGGCGACGCGCCCAAGTCGAGCGGCTTCGAGCTGACCCAGGCCATGGGCTCGGCGAACTTTCGGCCCGACAAGCGCTCGAACATCGGTCTGACCGCCTCGCAATTCCATTGGCCGATGCTGCTGAAGAACGAACTCCCACCGACGAGCCTGGCCACGCTTTCGAACGGTTCCGTCGAGCGCATCGGGCTCAACGGTTGGCGCGAGGTGACGAAGGACGTGCGCTTGTACGCGCGCATCGATCGTTGGAGCAGCGACAACGATGCCGGCGTCGGCGGCGAGTTGCGTTCGACTTGGCGCAACTTGCTGTTCGAGAACGGCGACATCAGCTTCGCGTTGTTCGAGAACACGGGCGAGTTGACGACGGTCACCGGCGCGCGCCTTTCGGCGTACCGCAGCACCGACCTCGGCACATGGACCGTCGGGTACGAGGCCGCCGACTACGAGCAAGACACCGGCAACGGCGTCACGACGAGCTTGATGCAGCAAGTGCTGCGCGGCTCGTGGGACATGCGCATCGGCGACGGATGGGATCTGTCGCTGACCGTCGACTCGCGTTTCGGGGATCAACAAGACGCTCAGAGCCTCGGGTTCTGGCTGCAACGGCGCTTCTAGGAAACAACGATGACACTCTCCTTCGCGCGCGCACTTCCCCGACGCCACTGGATCGCGCTCGGTGCCTTGCTCTTGTCGTTCGCGCTTTCGTGCGCGCTTCATTCGGACCGTCCGAGCGCCGTGCAGCGCTGGTGGAGTGAGCGCGGGCCGGTCGTGCCGCACGACTCGTTTCCTGCGGACTGCTCGCTGTGCCACACCGAAGAAGGTTGGCGCTCGATTCGCGCCGACTTCAACTTCGATCACGAGAAGGAAACGGGCGTGAAGCTCGAAGGCGCGCACGTTGCCGCCGAGTGCTTGCGTTGCCACAACGACCGCGGACCTGTGTCGATGTTCGCGACGCGCGGCTGCGCGGGTTGCCATGAAGATCCGCACCGTGCGCAGCTCGGCGCGGATTGCACGGCCTGTCACACGCAGCTGGATTGGCGCGCGAACGAGAAGGTCGCGATGCACTCGCGCACGCGCTTCCCGTTGATCGGAGCGCACGCCGTGACGGCGTGCTTCCGCTGCCACCCCGGTGCGCAGGTCGGCAATTTCCTGGGCACCGACATCGACTGCGCGACGTGCCATCAGAACGATCTCGCACGCGCGACCAGTCCGGATCACGCGGCTCAAGGTTGGACCGGCGACTGCCAAACGTGCCACACGCCGACGGCTTGGTCAGGCGGCGGCTTCGTGCACTCGACGTGGCCTTTGACCGGCACGCACACGCAGATCGCCTGCGACTCGTGCCATGCGGGCGGCGTGTTCGCAGGGACGCCGAACACCTGCGTCGACTGTCACCTCGTCGACTTCCAAGGCGCCACGGATCCCAATCACATCGCGCTGAACTTCGGCACGAACTGCAGGGAGTGCCACAACACCGTTCACTGGGACCAAGGCGTGTTCTCGCACGCAGGCATCGTCGACAGCTGCGCGACGTGCCATATCACCGACTACCAGAACACGACCGCGCCCAACCACACGAGCGCGGGCTTCGGTCAGACCTGCGAGCAGTGCCACACGTCCGGCGGTTCGTGGAACGCGGACTTCGCGCACACCGGCATCACCAGCGGCTGCGTGTCGTGCCACGTGCTCGACTACCAGAACACGTCGACGCCCAACCACCTGAGCGCCGGTTACGGGCAGTCGTGCGAAGACTGCCACCAAACGAACACCTGGGGTTTCTCGCACGCTGGCATCACGACCAACTGCGTCGACTGCCATCTCGGCGACTACCAGAACACGACGGCGCCCAACCACACGAGCGCGGGCTTCGGTCAGACCTGCGAGCAGTGCCATACCGCCGGCGGATCGTGGAACTCGAACTTCTCGCACGCCGGTATTTCCAGCGGCTGCGTGTCGTGCCACGCGCTCGATTACCAGAACACGTCGGCACCCAACCACGTGTCGGCGGGCTACGGACAGTCCTGCGAAGACTGCCACCAAACGAACACCTGGAACTTCGCGCACGCGGGCATCACGAGCAACTGCGTCGACTGTCACCTCACGAACTACCAGGCGACGACGCAGCCCAACCATGCGACGGCGGGCTTCGGACAAACCTGCGAGCAGTGCCACACCACGCTCAATTGGAACGCGAATTTCTCGCACGCCGGCATCACCAACGGCTG
>CAYHRR010000498.1:0-3538 GCA_964358875.1 uncultured Planctomycetaceae bacterium
ATGAGTCCGTGCTGCGCGAGTTGCGGTCGCAGTCGCGCGAGCGAAATCTCGTCGATGCGCAGCGACGAGCTCGCGATCAGCTCACCGCGCGCGGGTTGCAATTCGCCGGTCACCATCAAGGTCTCGGCGATTCCCGGCGCGTGCGCGACGAGTTCGAATGGTGTTGCACGAGCACCGCTCGGCGGAAACTCGAAGGCGCTGAGCGACGCGCGCTCGATCGCGAAGTCGAGCGACGACGGCGGCTCGACGGTCTGGTCGTGCACGACCACGCTCGCGCCGGCGAGCGTCGCGCGCTCGATCGCCAGCGCAACGCTGCGCGGCGTCGCGAGCGGCGGCTCGTCCGCGTTCGCGACGTCGCTCTGCGCGTTCGCAGTGTCGAACGGTCGATCGACGAAATCGAATCCGGCGACGGAGAACGCACCGTCGCTGCGGCGCTGGGCCCACATGCGCGGCGCGTCGACGTGCAGCGTCGCGATCGACAGCGCAGTGAAATCCGCGCTCGCGAGCACGCATTCGACGCGCGTCAAGCCTGCGCTCGGTGCGCCGTCGGCGACGAGCGCCACGTCGGAGAGTTCGAGCCGACCTGTGCAGGCTGGCGACGAGTTTGGAGCGGGCGTCAAATCCGCAGCCAACGCGCCCGAGCACGAGAGCGCGTCCGCCGCCGGGCGCAGGCCCAAGTGTGCGAGGCGCGCAGCAAGCGGGCGTGCGTGCAAGCCGTCGATCTGCGTTGTGACTGCGACTCGCAGCGTGCGCGGACCGCCCGACAAATCGGCTCGGAGCCGCAGCGAGTCGAGCAACTCCGGTGATGTGGCGTGCACGCTCACCACGGTCGCGCCGCCGAGCGCGTCGATGCGCACCTCGCTGATCAAGCTCGCGACGATCGGCGGCGCGACGGCGCGATCTTCGTACTCGATCACGACGTGGTTGGCGCGCAACTCGCGCGCGCGCAGCGGCGACGTGAAATCGAGCGCGGGCGTCGGCGCGTCGTCGGCTTTCGGCGGACGCGCGGAGGCGCCGTCGAGCTGAAGGATGCGCACCCAGTTCAGGCGCCCGTCGCCCTCGACGACGGCGCGCACCGTCAAACCGTCGAGCTCCGCGCGATCGATGCTCGGAGTGCCGACGAGCGTGCTGAACACGTCGACATCGGCATAGGCGTAAGCAAGCGACACGACGGGATCGTTCGGCGCTTCGTCATCGCCGCCGAGCTCACGCACGCGCAGCCCGCGCAGTTCGACGGTGCCGCTCGCCAGCGACAGGTCGAGCGTGTCCCACTCGCAGCGCAGCCCGTAATCGGCGAGGACGCGCTCGGCGATCGAAGGCAGCGCCAAGGTCAGCGCAAGGCGCAACGCGCCGAGGACGACGATGGTCCGCGCGATCACGCGCGTCGAACTGCGCCGCCAAGCACGCGCGGCGAAGTTTCCGGCGTCGCTCACTGTTCTTCCTCGCCTTCCGCAGCCGCCAAGGCGGCGCGTCGTGCGGCGAGGCTCGCCAGGGGATCGAAGCCCTCCGGTGCCGCGCCGCGCACGTTCAACCAATCGAACGCGCGGACGCGCACGGCAGGGCTCGCGTCTTCGAGGAAGATGCGATTTTCGGCGCTCAAACGCGCTTTCCAGCTCGCGAGGCTGGTTGCGCCGGCGAGCACGTCCGCGAGCGTCGCGCTGGACCGTCCGACTTCACCGGTGCGGCGCACCAAGGCTGCGGCGACCTCCGGCGCGGGCGCTTGCTCGGCCGTGCGCGCGGCGAGCAGCGCTACGGTCGCGCGTTCGAGCGCCCAGCCGAGTTGTGCTCCGTTCGCGGCGAGCGCGCGCGTATCGGCGAGCACCGCGGAAGCGGCCTCGGCGCAGGCCTCGACCAGCGCGTCCTCGCCTCCGAGTGCGATGTCGCCGCACAGTTCCGCGCCGCCGAGTTGCGCGAGGTACACGAGCGCAGCGCGCTGATCGCGCCGCGCCTTCAAGGCCGCGAGCGCAGAATCGAGTTGCACGTGGCGCTCGCCGATCGGATCGACCCACGACGCGCGTTCGTGAGCTGCGCGCGCCGCTTCACGGCACTGCTCGACGCACGCCGCGAGTTCCGCCGCGCCGGCGTCGCCTTCGATCACGACGAAAAGCGCGAGCGCACGGCCCTCGCCGCCCTCGAATTGCGGCGGCAGCACGAGCGCGAGCGGCGCGCCGCCCCGTGTCGGCGCGGCCTCGAGCACGATCGATTCGCGGCGCAGCAACTTCGCAGCACCGGCCGTATTCGGCTGCGTGCCGCCTTCGCCGAGCGCCTCGCTCTGCGGCGCGACGAGATCTTCCAACACCAGCGCGACGGTCGCGACGTCGTGCTCGCGCCCGACCTCGATGCGCAGTTCCTTGCGCACCAATCCGTCGGACGGCGTGGCGTAGCGTTCGCTTCCGCCGAGCACGAACGTGGTCGTCACGCCTTCGGGCAAAGCACCCGCGCCGAAGGCGAGTTCGCGCACGCGTCCGAAGGATCCGGCGCGCGCGGAGTCGAGCAAGCCGCGCGCGACATCGCCGACGGCGACGCGGCCACCTTCGGCGAGCAGCGACGCCGTTTCGATCGGAGCGCCGCCTTTCTGCGCCGAAACGAGCCGCGCGCGCGAGCGCAATCTGACCAGGGCCAGTTCCGGCGCGCGTTCGAGGTACAGCACCTCGAACTTCACGGCCCACGCGGTTTCGAGCGCGCGCGGCAGCACCTGCGTGGCGCTGACGCCGCCGAGAGGCGTGCCGCGATGGTGCTCGACGGAGCTCGTGAGCTCGGGCGCCGCGAGCACCGGCGGGCCGCTTTGCGCCGGCGCCGCGCAAGCGCCGGCGAGCCGGCACAGCGCGAGCAGCAAACCTGCGAACGGTGTGGCGCGCATCACGGCGGCGCGGCGACGGGTCGCGCGCACGCTTCGCTTAGAGAGCTGCGAGGACGAGCACGGCGAGCAACACGACGGCGATGATCTTCAGCTCGCGGTCGTTCAAGTGCAGTTCGCCTGCGCGTTGCGCACCGAGCTTGGGTGCCGAGCTCTGCGCGCGCGTCAGCGTCGCACGCTCGAGCTCCGACAAGCCCACGGCGCTGCGTGCTGTGCCGGCGCGTTGAGTGGAGAGCGTCGGCGCAGCGGCAGCGTGCAACGCAGTGCGCTCACTCGTCGTCAGGCTGGTGCGCGCGCCGCCGAAGCTCGGCGTCGCACCGAGCAACACGATGGGAAACAAAACGAGCGGAAGTCCGAACTTCTTCATGGGCGATCCTGTTGCGCGGCGGTGTCGTCAGCGAACGGCAGGGCGAGCAAGGTAAAGCGTCCGGTGCGCTCCCACAACGCAGCAAAGGCGTTGCTCGGCAAGACCACGCGACCGCGCACGGGATCGAGCAGCACGACGTCGTTGCGCTCGGGGTCGTAGCCGATGAACAAACCGTAATGCTCCGAGCCGCGCTCGCTCGTCATCACAAGCGTCGGGCGGCCGGCGTCGACGTGACGCAACAGGCCCGTCGCTTCGCGGTCGAGCGTGCCGGCGAACACGAACACTTCGAAGCCGAGCTTGCGCAGCACCTCGCT
>CAYHRR010000499.1:0-1635 GCA_964358875.1 uncultured Planctomycetaceae bacterium
ACCGCAGTCGCGGACGACGGCGTCGTCGCAGATCGAATAGTTGACGGTGGAGCCTGGCTCCGTATCACTGGCGCGCATGGCTCGCGTCCTTTCGATCGTCGCGTTGCTCGCCGCGGCTTGCGCGAGCGTTTCGAAGCAAGTTCCGTCGGGCGTCGCGCGCATCGCGGCGCTCGAAGATGCGCGCGGCGGTGCGAGTGAGCTCGCTGCGTTCGCACACGACGCCGATCCGCTCGTGCGCGCGCGCGCGACGACAGCGCTCGGGCGTTTGTGGTTCCCCGAGGAGGGCGCTGAGGTCACGCGCGCGCTGCTCGGTGCGCTCGGCGACGCCGATGCGAATGTGCGCGCGGCTGCGGCGTTTGCTCTCGGCGTGCGCGGCGATCCCAGCGCCGCCGACAAGCTCGTGTTCGTCGCGCTCGATTACCACGAGGCCGACAACGACGCTCTCGTCCGCGCGCGCGCTCTCGAAGCCGCGACGAAGCTCGATCGACCGGAGCTGCGCGAGCGCCTGCTCGACGGTTTGCTCGACAGCGATGCGCGCGTGCGCCTCGAAGCCGCGCAAGGCACGTCGCGTTGGCCGATCACCGAACCGAACGCGAGCGCGATCAACCAACGCCTCGTCGACTCGCTCGCAAGCGAGAAAGACCGCGACGTGATCGTCTACACGCTCTTCGCGCTCGAGCGGCGCAAAGCGAAGGAGGCGCTCGACACGTTCGTCGTGCTCAGTCAATCGCTCGACCGCGATCAACGCCTCTTCGCGACGCGCGGACTCAAGGCGCTCGCTCCGGATCCGCGCACAGCTTTAGCGCTGCTCAGTGCGCTCGATGACTCGGGCATCGCCCTCGCCACGATCCGTAGCGACGGCCAGAAGTTGGTCATGGGCTCGATCAAGCCCGATTGGCGCGTCGCGTGCGAAGCCGCCCTTGCGCTCGGGGCGTTCGATGTCGTGAACGTCGGCTTGAACGACAACGAACTTCTGCATGAGTTGCCGCGCGCGCTCGCAAGTGAGTCCGCGCATGTGCGCCGTTGCGTCTGGGAGGCGATCGGAGCCGCGTCCGAACGAAACACGGCCACGTCGACGGCGCTGCAGCGCGCGGTGACCCCACGAGACGACGACGGATCGATCGTGCCGCGCTACGAACCTTCGACGTGGGTTCGTGCCGCGATGCTCGACGCCGACCTAGGCTTCCTGAAGCACGCGCCGGATGCCGTCGTCGACGAGGAGATGCGCACGTTGAGTGCGGCCTACTCGAAAAAGTCGGTCGAGGAACGCGTCGGCTTCTTGCGCGGGATCTCGGCGCTCGACGCGGAGCGCGCGCTACCGGTGCTGCTCGAGTGCGTGAAGGATCCGCAATTCGTCGTCGGCGAAACGGCGATCGAGATGCTCGCCAAGTTTCCGACGCCGCAAGTGCGCGAAGCGCTGCACCAGATCCTCGCCTTCGGCGACAACGGCCTGCGCCTCGCGGCGGTGACTTCGCTGCTGGAAATGCCCGACGCGAGCGATCTCGAGCCGCTGACGCGTTGCTACGAATCGTCGAGCGGCGACGGCGCGAACGAGATTCGCTTCAACGCGCTGCGCTGCGTCGCGAAGTTCGGCGGCGACGGAGCGCGCGCGTTGTTGATGAAAGGGTTGAGCGA
>CAYHRR010000499.1:1735-3535 GCA_964358875.1 uncultured Planctomycetaceae bacterium
CGCGTCGTGCCCGACTTCGTGATCCAAGGCGGCGATTACCGCGGCGACGGCAACGGCGGCGGAACTTGGAAGGGCAGAGATCTTTCGCTGCGCCACGAGATCACGCCGCGCAAGTACGTGCGCGGTTCGCTCGGCATGCCGCGCAACGAGGACGTCGACTCCGGCGGCAGCCAAATCTTCGTCACGCACCGCGCGACGCCGCACCTCGACGGTCGCTACACGATCTTCGGCGAGCTGCGCGAAGGCTTCGAAGTGCTCGACGCGATCGAAGTCGGCGACAAGATCGTCGACGTCGTGCGCGTGCGCTGATCGATACGGAGGCAGGCTCCACCGTCGACTATTCGACCGAAGTCGCGGACGGCGGCGTCGGCGCGTATCGAATAGTTGACGGTTGAGCCTGCCTCCGTATCTGTTCGCTCGACGCAACGCGCCGTTCGCCACACGCCCGCGACCGTTCGCACCGGACGCCGCGCGAGCACTTCACGCGCCGGGCGTTCGCGGTTCGGATGACTCTTGTCGGCGGTGCGCTTGTGCAAACCACGAAAGGAATGCCTGGGGGTGCGCGCTGTCCGGTGACGCCGGGGACGCTGATCGCGAATGGACCTGACCGTTCGCGACGGCGCTCCCCGGCGGACCTTTTCCATGGACGAGATTCGCATGGACACGACGCCGAGTAATGCTCCGCCGATCAACGCCTCGCGTGGCGCAGCGCTCAAGCCCGCTGAACCGTTCGCTGCGCATGAGCTCAGCGCGGCACTCGCGCGGCCGCAGCGTTGGATCGACGTCGTGCTCGCAGGGCCGGCGCGCATCGCCGCGAACATCGAGCACGGTCGCTCACTCGGAGCGCTCGCGCTCGTTTTGCTCCTGGCGAGCACGGTTTTCGCGCTGCCCTACGGACTCGTGATCGGCGTCGGCGTCGAAGCCTGGTGGCGCGTGATCGCGCTGTACCTCGGCTCGACGTTGATCTGCCTGCCTTCACTGCACGTGTTCAGTTCCTACCTCGGCTTGCGCGCGAGCCTCGCACAGGTCGCCGTACTCGCACTGACGATCCCCGCAGTCGCGGCGCTGTTCAGCTTCGGTTTCGCGCCGATCCTCGGGTTCCTTCGACTGACGATGTCCGCGGACGACGTGTCGATCTCGTGGCGCGCGATGTCGAGCATCCTGCTCTCGGTCGCGCTGCTCGCCGGCGTGCTGCAACTGTGGCGCTGCATTTTCTCCGCGCAGCACAGCTCCTTGCGCGCAGGCTTCGTCGTCGTGCTACTCGTGTGGCACCTCGTTTTCGCGCACGTGCTGCTGCGCATGGCGAGCGTGCTCGGCCTCGACGGATGATCCGCGCAGCGCTGACGACGCTGCTCGCTTCGGCGGCCTACGGCTACGCGCTCGGAGCCGCGCACAGCGAGCTGTACGCGACGCGCAACTTGTTGAAATTCCCGTTGCTGATCGTCGTCACGGCGTGTGTGTGCTCGCTGAGCTGGTGGTTGGTCGCACTCGTGTGCGGAGCCGGCTTGAACTTCGCCGGCGTGCAGCGCGCGGCGTGGAAGCTGTTTCGCGACGCCTCCGTGTTGCTCGCGAGTCTCGCGCCGGTCGTGTTCTTCGTCGCGCGCGTCCTGCGCGCGACCGACGACGGAAAGCTCGGTCAATACGACGCGTTCTTGGCCTGCAACGTCGTCGCCGTCGCGCTTGCGGGCACGCTCGCGCTCGTCCGCCAAGCACGCGAGCTTCTGCGTGACGGAGGCGTCACGACGCGCCGTTCGTCGACGCTCGTCGCACTGTGGCTCGTGCTCACGCTCGGCGTCGGCG
>CAYHRR010000500.1:0-3534 GCA_964358875.1 uncultured Planctomycetaceae bacterium
CCTTGGAGGAGGGTTCCTCAGGCGCGACTTAGGCACATTTCGACCCGACCGACGAGCGCATCGAGATGCCCATGCACGCGGCCTCACGCCACGAATTGGAGCTCGAGATTCAACGCGCGATCTCGCGCCTCTCGCCGAAATTGCGCGCCATTACCGTGCTGCGCTACGTCGAGAATCTGTCGTACGAGCAAATCGCCGAGACGCTGCAAATCTCGATCGGCACCGTGAAATCCCGACTGGCGCGCGCCCACGACGTGCTCGACCGCGAATTGACTCCCGTGCTCGATCGGCATTACCTCGACTAAGGCCATGGAACGCACTGCTTGCCAAGAGTTCCGCGAGGAACAGATCATGCCTGGAGCTGCGGCTTCGGTGCACGAGCACGGCTGCGCAACGTGTGCGCGTTGGGCCGCGCGGCTCGTCGTGCGCGAAGAGCTCGTGCGCTCTCTGCCGCGTTTTGCAGCGCCGATGGAGCTCGAGGGCCTAGTCGTTGGCGCTGTTCAGGCCGGAGCACGCCAGGACCGCGCCGTTCGCGCCCTGAGTCGGCTGTCCCGCGTGCAACCACCCAAGGAACTCGATCACGCAGTCGCCGACGTCACCGCGGGGCCTGCCTCAGGTTTGCGCGCCTCGGCACCGCAGGTTTTGGACCGCCTGGTCGCGGAGGAACTCGCGGATCCGGCCAAGGCTCGCTCGCGGCGCTTCATCGGCAGCTTGCCCCGTCTGGCGGCGCCCACTGCGCTCGCACAGTGCGTCGAAAGCGCAGTGGCGACCGCTTTGCGGCCGGCTGCGCCGTCCCGAACTCGGTTCGCGCGAGCGTTGTTTGCGGTTGCGGCCTTGATCCTGGCGGTCGCCGTTCCGATTCTCGTGCAGTACTCGGGTCACACTGCGGCCGAGCGACCGTTCCGCATAGAGCGGATTGGATCGGTAGGCGCGCTGGATCCCCTGTCCCACGACATGCTCGACGCCGCCTCGGGCGGTTTGCTGCGACTCCACAAGATCTGACCATGAAGCCCTCGACGCTCTTCGCCGGTGCCTTGCTCGCGGTCGCGTTGGCGACGGTGGGCTGTGACACGCATAGCCAAGACGTCGGCGCCGCCACGTCGCAAGCCCCCGGCGTGCTGCGCATGGCCGAACCGGCTGCGGCCTTGTTGCGCCGCATGCACCAAGCTCCTTGGACGGTCGCCTACACCGGGACGCGGCGCGTCGAACAATCGTGGAAGGTCGACAACGCCACCTACACGACGATCTATCGCGAGGAAGTTTCCGCGGACGGGAACGGACGCTACGCCATCGATCCGCTCGATTTGATCGCGCCGCAAGTGTCCACGATGGAGTTGCAGGTGTTCAACGCGACGCAGAAGGCGCGCGAGGGTTTCCTGTACCGCTATCGCGACTTCCACGTGCAGGACGAGGCGCGTTTCGCCCGCTACTACACGGCTGCGGCGACCGGCGTCGTACGGCAAGTCGCCGGCCGCAGCTGCGACGAGCTCATTGTTCAGCGACGTTCGAATGCGCCGTGGACCTACGTCCTCGCCGTCGACACCCAAACCGGACTCGTGCTCAGTTGCCGCCAGGAGCTGCCTAACGGAACTCCGGTCGGTTCGATGGAATTCGAAAGCGTCGATTTCCAGGCCGACCTGTCGCAGAAACTGTGGCACCAGGCGTCGAACGAAGAGCTCGCGCTGGCTCGCGATTCGCGCGCGCAACAGCAGCTCGGCTTCGCCCCCGTGTTGCCGAACACCGACGGTGGTTCGTTCACGTTGATCGAATCGAACAAGGTCACTTCGCCCGATCCCAGCGGCGCGGGCGAGCTCACTTGGGCGAAGTACACGCTCAGCGACGGAGTCGAAGTCGTGTTCGTGCTCCACGGCGGCGCGCTTGTCGGCAGCGATGACGTCGTGCGTGTCTCGCCCTCCGTGGGCCCTTGGAATCATGTCGAAGGCACGCTGCACGGCGAGCGCGTGATGGGCATGGGGCGCGTGTCCGTCGATGAACTGCTCGACCTGATCGCGTCGGCGTTCTGAGCACGCGGCCGGGCGGCCGGGAAACAATTTCCGCGCCGATTCTGAGGAGTTTCCGGCCCGTCGTCGCGGATCCCACCCGCACGCTCAGCGCGAGGTAGTCTCTCGGTGAACCTCGCACCCGAGAGTCACGAACCACCATGCACGAAGATCGCGAGCAGCCGTTCTCCGAGTCGAACCTCGATTCCGCCGAGTACCGCGAGCGCCTCAAACGCAAGCTGAACTGCCTCATCGCGGTGCTCGAAGTTGCGACGGCCAAGGTCAGGCAATCGCTCAACGGACCGGCGCCCGACGTCGATCGGTTGACGCGCATCCAGAAGAACCTCTTGGACACACTCGACGTGTGCACACGTGCGCGCACCGCGCTCGAGAAGCGCGGCTCGCTGCCCGCAGACCTCTCGCAGGATCTCGCCGCCGCGGTCAATCCGCAGATCGTGCTCGGTGCCTACGCTGCCGCGCCGCAGGGTGATCGCGACGCGCCGAAATCGGTCGAGCGGCATGGGCGTGAGATCGAGCTCTCACCGAACGAACAGCTGAAGTTCGCGCGTCTCCCGAAGATCCAGAAATCGATGATCGGCACCTGCGACATGGACGAACTGACGCGACTCCTGCAAGGCTGAACCTGCGCCGTCCGTTGCACGCGCGGAGCTCCCATGGTGGGTGCTCCGCGCGTGTCTTTCGACGCCTGCGCGCCGCCCGCGCGCGAAGCAGTGATCGCGGACGCGCCAACGCAGCCTTCGCGTCCGCACGAAACTCGCGGCACTGCAACGGCTCGTCGCAACGCAGCCTTCTACACTCGCGCCGTGACCCGCAGTCCTCGCCGCCGCGCCGCCGCTCTCGAAGTCCGCGGCGAGTTCGTGTTCCTGCGCGAGCCGACCCGCGCGGACGAGCGCGAGCTGCTCGCGTTGCGATCGGCCTCGCGTGCGTTCCTCGAACCTTGGGAGGCCGAGATCCCCGGCGTCGACTTTGCCGGTGCCGCGTGGTTCGCGCGCTACTTGCGCCAAGGCCCACGTTTCGGTCGCCGGCGCCTGTTGGTTTGCGCGCTGGCTGACCGCCGCATCCTCGGTTCGACCACGCTGTCCGAAGCGAAGGACGACGCGCGTGTCGCCGTGCTCGGCTACTGGATCGGCGCCGAACACGCGCGTCGCGGCTACATGTGCGAAGCGTTGCAGCTGGCGCTCACGTTGGCGTTCCAGTCGTTGCGGTTCGAGCGAATCGAGGCCTACGTGTTGCCCGAGAACACGCCGTCGAAACGCTTGCTCGCCAAACTCGGATTCAGCCACGCCGGCGTCGCGCCCGCCTTTCAAGTGATCCGCGGCGAGGCCCGCAACCACGAGCGCTGGAGCCTGAGCTCGGCGCGTTGAGTGCGCTCGCGCTCAGCGCGACGGCGCCGTGCTCCTCGCGCTCACCGGCCCCAGTCGCGCAGGTAGCGGAAGTCCTGGTTGATCGTGCGCAGTGACAGCTTGGCGATCAGCGGCATCACGCGCTTGAACTGCGTCGCGGCGATGCGTTG
>CAYHRR010000501.1:0-3529 GCA_964358875.1 uncultured Planctomycetaceae bacterium
GCGGAGGCGCGCACGCCCGAGCCGGTGTGTGCTCGCCCGGAGGCGTGGAGAAAGCCCTGCAGCGTTCCGTCCTCGCCCTCGCCTCCGTGTAGGCACAGGAAGTAGACGTCGACCGTGGACAAGCGCTCGAGCGCATGCGCGGCGGCGCAGCGTTCGGCGCCCACGCGCCACGAACCGTCGCATTCGATCTCGACGTCGATGACTTCGCGCGGCAAGCGCGTGCGCAACTGCGGATCCAAGGCGCCACGCAATGCGGCGCCGACGCCGCGCGCCGTCGACAGCGAAACGTCGCGTTCGCTCGAACGGCCGCCCTTCAAGAGCACGACGCGAAGCGCGGACAGGTCGAGCGTCGGACGAACGAACTCTCGCGCGGCGGCCTGCATGTTCATCGGTAAAGGTGTCCCTTGGCGCTGATGATCGGTTGCAGCGGGGCGCGCGCCAAGAACTCGTGCACATCCTCAGCGACCAACGGATCGACTTCGACCGGATGCACGCCGCTCGCGTCGGGCGCCGGCAACGGCCAGCCGCGCGCGCTGATCCACTCGGCATGCAGTCGACACAAGTCGGCGCGCGTGGTTTGCGGCGAGTCCTCGCCGGCGGCGTTCTTGACCGGACTGAATTCGCGCTTGCGTTCGACCTCGAGGGTGACGCTGCGCTCGGCGCGCTCGAGCGCGTCGAACACGAAGGTCTCGAACTTGGCGCCCTGCACCGCGGCCGGAGCTCCATCGCGCCAAACGTTCATGGTCTTCTTGGCGACGTGCCATGGCAGTTGCAGTCCGCCGCGGCACAGCGTGTCGACGAAGTCGACGTCGATCACGTGCAACGCGATGTTCCCGGCGCCGAAACGCAGTTCGCCGCTCGCGTCGCGCGCCTCGCGGAGCTCGCTCGGCAGGTCGGAGTATTCGATGCAACCGAGTCGGCCGTCGAGCTTGCCGATCACGCCGACCTTCTCGCTCGCGTCGCGTTTGGCGACCACCTTGCTCGACATGCTCGCGCGCAACTCCGCGTGCAATCCGAGGAACAGCGGATCGGCGGGAGGCGCCAGCGGATTGTCGACCTGGAAGTAGGAGAGTTGTTCTAGGCCGCGCCGGCGCGCGTCGTCGAGTGCGCCGGAACGCGCGAAGGCCTCGAGCGAACCGCCGTGACCGTTCGGTGCAAGGAACAGCGCGCCCGGCCCCGACATCAGGATGCGGCCCTCGAAATCGAGCGCCGGCACCATCGCTTGGCTGAAGAAGAACACGTCTTGCTCCGGCAATCCGAAGTAGCGGTGTGCAGCGAAGAACTCGCGCGTCGGAGCCTCGTTGGCGCGCGAGGTCATCACGTACCAAGGCGTCGCGCAGCCGTAGCGCTGGGCCGCAGCACGTAGGCGCCGCGCGTGGAGCTCGAACAACGACGCGTCGCTGACCGGCCCGATGCGAAAAGCACCTTTGGGTCCGTCGTAGCCCAAGCGCGACGCTTGGCCGCCTGCGACGACGAGGTAGCCGACCTTGCCCGCCGCGAGATTGCGAGCGCCGAGCTCGATGGCGCGCGCGGCGCGTTGCTGCTGCGCCGAGTCGCGCCGCAACCCGAACACCTCGGCCGGCGCGAGTTGCACGGAGGGTGCGCCGTGCGGGCTCTCGAGCAGCATGGCGCGGTGCTTCGCGACGAGACTGAAGTCGACCTCGGACAGCTCCTTGAGGAAGTTGCCCCGCTCCGCCGGGCTCCAGGAATCGAAGTGTCGAAACAGGTGCCCCTGTCCCGCCGCCGAGGCTCGTTCACGAGCCTGCTGTTCATTCGCGCTCATAGTTCCATCCGCTCGAACGACGACGCTTGCCTGCTCGGCCGCCTTGGGTGCGCGAGCATCGATGCACGGCGCATGCATCTCGCGCCCCTGCCGCGCTGTGCGCAGCCCCCGGCAAAACGCGCGCGTGCTCAACCTGCGGAGCGCAGCTCCCCTCCCCGGCGCGCACGCGAGGCCGAAGCAGACTCAGTGCTTCGCGCTGCCCTTCGTGGACGGCGATTGCTCATGCGACAGGATCTCGAGCATCTCGCGTTGCATGTCGAGCATCGCCTGGAAGCGCAGTTCGAGTTTGACCTGACGCTCGACCATCTTCTCGATCACCGGCGGGAGGATCGCCTCGCGCACGTAGCTGTTGATCATGTTGATGATCTCGACGCGGCTCGCGTCGGGCAGCTTGTTGAAGTGGTAGCGGTACTTCTGCTGCAGCACGTCCTCGGTGATGTGCAAGCACTGCTTGGTCAGTTGCTCGACACTCTCCTTGTCGTGCTCGCGGTGGAACGACTGCACCTTGAAACGGTGGAACAGCTCTTGGAATTTGGTCTGCACAGTGGCGCTCCGCGAAGGATCCTGAAACTCGAGATGTAGGTCGCTGGTCGCGCCCTCGCGGCGCGAACGTTGAGTGTGGTGACGTGACCGCGCGACGAGGCCTGGGCCGTCGTGCGAGGTGTTGTGCGAATCAGTCGGGACGTCCGATGCAGATCGACACGTTGTGGCCGCCGAACCCGAGCGAATTCGAGAGCGCGTTGCGCACCGCGAGCTGGCGCGCCGCGCCGGGGACGTAATCGAGGTCGCACTCGGGGTCGGGCGTCGTGTAGTTGCGCGTCGGGTGAACGCAACGGTGATGGATGCTGAGCGCCGTCATCACGAGCTCGACGGCGGCGGACGCGCCGAGCAGGTGGCCGATCATCGACTTCGTCGACGAGACGGCCAGCTTCTTGGCGTGGTCACCGAAGACCAGTTTGATCGCGCGGGTTTCGATCGCGTCGTTGTAGGGCGTGCTCGTTCCGTGCGCGTTGATGTAGTCGACCGTGTCGTAGGCGATCTTGGCGTGCTTGAGCGCTTCGCGCAGCGCCCGCGCGGGGCCGCGGCCCGACTCCTCGGGCGCCGTGATGTGGTGTGCGTCGTCGGTCGAGCCGTAGCCCTTGACCTCGGCGTAGATCTTCGCGCCGCGCGCACGCGCGTGCTCGAGTTCTTCGAACACGAGGATGCCGCAGCCCTCCCCCATGACGAAGCCGTCGCGGTCCTTGTCGAAGGGACGCGACGCTGCGCTCGGATCGTCGTTGCGCGTCGACAAGGCCTTCATGTTGGCGAAGCCCGCCAGCGACATGGGCGTCGTCGCGCTTTCCGAACCGCCGGTGACGACGAGATCGGCGTCGCCCCATTGGATCGCTCGCCAGGCCATGCCCATCGCGTGGCCGGCCGAGGCACAGGCGCTCGAGGTCGTGAAGCAAGTGCCGAGCAAACCGTGACGGATCGCGACCTGGCCACTGACGGCGTTGGCCATGATCTTCGGCACGAAGTGCGGACTGACGCGCCGCGGGCCCTTTTCAAGCAAGCCCTGGTACTGCTCCTCGATACCGGTGATGCCGCCGATGCCCGTGCCGATGATGCAGCCCCAACGCTCGCGCTGTTCTTCGGCGTGCAGCTTGAAATCGAGACCGCTGTCGCGCAGCGCTTCGTCCGTGGCGATCAAGGCCCACATCGTGAAGGGATCGAGCTTGCGCAGATCCATCACGTTGAAGTGCGCCG
>CAYHRR010000502.1:0-3515 GCA_964358875.1 uncultured Planctomycetaceae bacterium
CCGGTGGGCGCGGGCGTCCAGCGCCTTCTTGGGGGGCCTAACGCGCGGGGGCCCGCGCCTCGGTGTGTGTTGGGTGGGGGGGGCCCGCGTTGAAATCAGGCGCTCAGTTGCCCGTTTGCGCCGGAGTCGGCTCGTGCTCTTGCGGGATCACGATATGGGCCGTGACCAGGATCAGGAGCTTCTGGTTGGCCGCGTAGGTGCCCTGGCGTTCGAACAGGAAGCGCACGACGGGAACCTTGTTGAGCAGCGGGATCGAGGAGCGTTGATCCTGCTTCTCGCTGACCTTCAAGCCGCCGAGCATCACCGTGCCGCCGTCCGGCATGGGCACCGTGGTGCGCACGCGCTGGATGTCGAGCTCGGGCAGTTGGATCGTCACCGAGTTCTGGCTGCCCAGGGTGGTGGCGACTTCCTTGATCGGGCGCTTGAGCGTCGCGACGGTCGGACGCAACTCCATCATCACGAAGCGACGGTCGGCGGAGACCACCGGGTGCACGTCGAGGACGACACCGTCTTGAACCACGTCGATGATCGGGTCGGCGATCGAGGCCGCTTGCGCGATCTCGACGTCGAAGTCCTGGACGTAGGCGACTTGGTTCATCACCGACAAGTTGGCGCGTGCCGTGTTGAACACGAGCAGCTTGGGCGCGGTGACCACTTCGCGACGCTCGGACTTCGAGACGGCGCGCAGGATCATCTCCATCTGCAGGTCGTTCAGGTAGGTCCACGAGAAGGCGAGTCCGCCCGTGTTCGAGAGCACGTCCGAGTTGCCCAGCGAGACGTCGTACAGGTTCTCGACGCGTGCACGGATGTCGCCGTCTTGACCTTCGTCGTAGAAGGCGCCGAGGTCGTTGCCCTGGCCGATTTCCTTGCCGAGTTCCGACTGCGTCGACGCGTCGCCGAAGTCGTTGATGAACGTGTTCGTGCCGAGGCCCGGTTGTCCCAGACCGCGGTAGTCGACGCCGATGTCCTCGAGGAAGTTGTCTTCGACCTTCAGGAAGCGCGCTTGGATATCGACCATGATGCCGGTCGCTTCGCGCAGGTCGTTGAGCAGGTCCTGGATCGAGTCCTGAACCTCGGGCGTCTGGTTGACGACCATCGTGCCGGTTTCGGTGATGCGCACCGAGTTGGCGGCGTCCTCATCCCAAGACGTCGCGGCGACGTTGCTCTTGATCAGGTCCTCGAGCGCGGTGCCCGTGACGACCAAGCCTTCGCGCGCATCGGCTTCCTCTTCGGCGTATTCGAGACCGCCCGAGGGGCTGATGTTGATCTCGCGACCGGGGAAGCTGGGCACCGGGTGGATCAGGTCGCCGACCTCGTACATCTTCAGGATCTGACCGCCGTGGGTCTCTTCCTTGGTGACGAGCATCACGACGCCGTTCTCGATCTTCCAGCGCAGGTTCTCGTGGGTGTCGACGATCAGGTCGAGCACCTTGCGGACCGAACGCTCGGGCAGGTCGAGGTTGACCTTTTGTTGCTCTTCGTCGAGCTCTTCCTTGACCTTGCCGCTGACCACGAAGTTGACGCCGGTCAGTTGCTGGAGGAAGTCGGCGACTTCGCTCAGCGACACGCCGTCGCCGCTGGGATCCTTGAATTTCGGCGCGAAACGCACGGTTTCGAGGCGCTCGAGCACGCCGGCGTAGTCGGCGCTGACGGCCTGGTTCTTGGCCGTGAACTCGAGCGGCTTGCGCGTCGAGACTTCATGCCAACGGCGCAGGTCGTCGAACACGAGCGGGCCGTCTTGCGGGACGTCCATCGTGTCCAACTCGTCGAAGGTGCGGCGCCACTGCTCGCGGTAGCGCTTGAGCCAGGTTTCGTCGTGCTTCTTGTGACGCGCGTTCTGCGCCGCGTCGCGCAGGGTCGTCGCTGCGTTGTTGCCCGGATCTTCGATCAGCACCTGGTTGCACAGGGCTTCGGCGCGACCGTAGTCGTCGGCCAAGAAGGCTTGGTTGGCGTCGCGGAAGATCGCGCCCAACTTGTTGACGCGGTAGTCGCGGGCAGCTTGCTCGCGGGTCACGCGTTCGGCCTCCGCGTCGGCGACCGCGCGGGCCGCATCCGCCACACGCTTGGCCTCGAGCTGAACGAGCGCGCTGTCGAGCTTGCCGGTGACGATCTTCTCGTCGAGCGAACCGTCGGCGACCAACGGGTGCCAAGCGAGGATCGCCTGGGCTTCGCGGTAGTGCTCGATGGCGGTCTCGTAGTCGCCGGCCTGCGCGGCGGTGTCGCCTTGGATCGACGACGTTTCCGCGGCAATGCGCGCCTGGGCGCGGCGGACCGAGTCGCGTTCCTTGGCATCCGCGAATTGCTCGGCCATCGACATGTAGCGGTCGCCGAGCAAGGCCTGGAGGCGGCTCAAGCGATCGCGCGCGTCGCGGCTGGTCGGATTGACCTCCAGCGCGTTGGAGTACTGCGCGAGCGCAGCACCGAGATCGCCGGCGTCGCGCTTCTCGTCGCCGATCTTGATGTATTGAGCCGACAGCGATTCGGCGCGCTCTTGGCGCAGGCGAATTTGAGTCGCGTCGTCGACCAGCGCGGCGTCTTGAGCGCCGGCGAGCGGGGCGGAGGCCTCCGCAGCGACGGCAACTTCAGTTTGAGTCCCGGCAGGTTCGGCTTGGGCCGACTCCATGCTGACCCCCGACATTTCCATCGGGGCGGTTTCGGTGGTCCGGCAGGACGGGGCGGCGGCGGCCGCGAGGGCAGGCAGAAAGAGGAAGCGCAAGCGCATGGAAGTGGGGGCCTCGCGAGAGAGTGCCGACAAAACGGCGCACTCGTGGAACGCTGGGGACGGGTGAATCGGGCGCGGGGGAGCGACCGGTGGGACTTGGGAGACTGCGATGCGGTGCTTCAGTGCCGATGCGTCCTCGCCGTTGTGCCGAGCCGGCTCGCGGAAAGGTCGCCTCGCGTGGATCCGCGCAAGCGCTCGTACATCGGAAGTCGCGTGGCTTCACCCGCGCGGGGCAAAGCTGACTTCAGACGGTCGGTCGATCGTCGCGGCTGGTCCGTCTCAAGGGTCCTGGAACCCGTGGGCGGATCGAGAGAGGCGCGGGAGCATACCGGCGTCGCGGACAGGGGTCAACGGAACTCAAGGACTCGGAACGAAGGCCGACACGCGCGTGGAATGTCCACGCTGAACGAGCGGGCAGCGGGGTACCCCGCCGCGCCGGAGCGGTTACGTTTCGGCGCGCGCCGACGGCTTGAGTCCGAGGATCGCCATCGCAAGTTGGATGTCCTTCCAACACTCCTTCTTCTCGCCTGGGCTGCGCAGCAAGTAGGCGGGATGAAAGGTCGGCACGATCTGGCGCCCGTTGCGCACGTGCACCCGTCCGCGCAGGGCTCCCATCGAAAGCGCGGCGGGTCCCTCGAGCCCCAACACGTGGTTCGAGGCGTGGCGACCGAGCGGCACGAGCACCAGCGGATCGAGCAACTCGATCTGCCGGTCGAGCCACGGGGTGCAGGTCTGCTTTTCGAGCTCGCTCGGGTCGCGGTTGCCCGGCGGGCGGCACTTGAGCACGTTGGCG
>CAYHRR010000503.1:0-3502 GCA_964358875.1 uncultured Planctomycetaceae bacterium
TTCGAACAGCAGCACGTGCACCTCCTCGCGCGCGTTCGGCCGATGCTCGACGCCGCGCGGCACGACGATCAATTCGCCTTCGCTCAACGTCACCGTGGAATCGCGGAACTCCATGTCGAAGGAGCCCTTCACGACAAGGAACAGTTCGTCCTCGCCCTCGTGCTTGTGCCAAGTGAACGGGCCGCGGAACTTGACGAGCTTGACGTGCTGCCCGTTGAGTTCGGCGACGATCTTCGGATCCCAGTGGGTCGCGAAACGCGCGAACGATGCGGCGAGATTGAGCTTTTGCAACGGATGCCTCCCAGCGGCGCGGAGCGTACGCTACGCGCGTGACGACGATCTTCAGCAAGCTGTGCGATTGGATCGCGATCCCGTCGGTGACGGGCGCCGAGAGGGATTACGCCGAAGCGCTCACGCGCGAGTTGACGTCGCTCGGGTTCGCCGTCGAACGTCAGGAACTCGGACCGGGCCGCTTCAACGTGCTCGCGCGCGGCGCGCGGCCCGAGGTCGTGTTCTGCACGCACCTCGACACCGTACCGCCGTTTTTCGGGCCGAGCGAAGAGCGCGAGGTCGTGCGCGGTCGCGGTTCGTGCGATGCGAAGGGGCCGGCGCTCGCGATGGTCGAAGCGGCGAAGCTGCTGCTCGCCGAGAAGCGCGACGCGATCGGTTTTCTGTTCACCTGCGGCGAAGAAACGGATTCGGCGGGCGCGCAGCTCGCGAATGAACGCCTCGCCGAGCCGTGGCATCCGCGCTTCACGATCGTCGGCGAGCCGACCGACAACCGCTTCGTCAGCGCGCACAAAGGCGTCTACAAAGCGGACCTCGTCGCGCACGGCGTTGCCGGGCACAGCTCGCAAGACATCGGACCGTCGGCGATCCACGAACTCGTCACGGCGCTGCAGCGCTTGCTCGCGCAGGACTGGGGCCGTCACGCGCTGCTCGGGCCGGGAACGTTGAACGTCGGGTTGCTTCAAGGCGGCGTCGCGGCGAACGTTGTCGCCGACAAAGCAGTGGCGAGTTTGCTTTTGCGCGCCGTCGAAGAGCCCGACGTCACCGAACGCAAAGTGCGCGCGTGTTTGTCGCAGCACGTCGAACTCGCGAAGCCCTACAAGAGCTACGGCCCGACGGAATTCCACGTGCCGCACGGGCATGCAGCGATCACCGCAGCGTTCGGCACCGACGCGCCGCACTTGAAGCGTTGGGGCAAGCCGTTGCTCTACGGGCCGGGCCGGATCCTCGACGCGCACACCGATCACGAGTGCCTCGACAAGCGTTCGTTCGAGCGCGCGGTGCACGACTACGCGGCTACTGCGCGCGAGTTGCTCGAGCGCGCGGAGGCTGCGCGATGAGCGAGCACTTGAAGGGCGAGGATTTGCTAGACGCGCTCGAAGCGGGCAGCGTCCGCGTCGCCGAGCGCGGCGCCGACGGGAGTTGGAGCGTCAACGCTTGGGTGAAGCAGGAGATCCTCGCGATCTTCGCGGCGTCTGCCGTCGAGTCGATGCAGTGGCCGTTCATCCAGGGGCATTGGCCCGATGATTCAGGGCTTGTGGCGATGTCCTTTCTGGACAAAGCCGCGCTCGCGCCGCGTCGCTTCGCAGCGAAGGACGGCGTGCGCATCGTCCCCGGCGGCAGCGCGGTGCGTCGTGGCGCACATCTCGCGCGCGGCGTGATCTGCATGCCGCCGAGCTACGTCAACGTCGGTGCGTTCGTCGACGAAGGCACGCTGGTCGACAGCCATGCGCTCGTCGGTTCGTGCGCGCAGATCGGCAAGCGCGTGCACCTTTCCGCCGGCGCGCAGATCGGCGGCGTGCTCGAGCCCGCCAACGCGCGGCCGGTGATCATCGAGGACGAGGCCTTCATCGGCGGCAACACCGGCGTGTACGAGGGCGTGCTCGTGCGGCGCGGCGCGGTGCTCGCGGCGGGCGTGATCTTGACTGCGGGAACGGTCGTGTTCGACGTCGTCAACAAAGTCGAGCTGCGCGGAACGCGCGAAAATCCGCTGGAAATCCCGGCCGGCGCGGTCGTCGTTCCCGGGACGCGTCCGGTCACGCAGAGCGGTCCGCTCGATTTGTGGGCGACGCACCGCGGTCTGCACATCGCGTGTGCGTTGATCGTGAAGTACCGCGACGACAAGACCGATCGCGCGACCGCGCTCGAACAAGCGCTGCGCTGAGCCCACGGCGCGCCGCGGCGCGGTTAGGATCGCGCGCAACATGCAGCTTCCTTCCATGCGTTTCTTGCGTCGTTTCGTCGCCGTCACGTCCGCGGTCGCGCTCGCAGCAGCGCCGTCCTTCGCAACGTGGTCGATCGTGGTCGTCAACACGCGCACGCGCGAAGCGTGCATTGGCTCGGCCACCTGCATTTCGAATTTCAACCTGCGCAAGAACCTCGCCGTGCTGCGGCCGGGGCTCGGCGCAGCCTGCTCGCAAGCGGCGATCGACAGCGGCGCCACCAATCGCAACGTGATGTACGCGGGCTTCGGCAACGGACTTTCGCCGCAGCAGATCCTCGCGCAGCTCCTGACGATTCCGGCCTTCGACACGCGTCAATTCGGCATCGTCGATTTCGAGCACTCGCCGGTGACGTACTCCGGCGCATCGACCTTCGCGTGGGCCGGCGGAGTGACCGGCGAAGTCGGCGATCTGCGCTATGCGATCCAAGGCAATATCCTCGTCGGCGCGGAACCGGTGTTGAACGCCGAACTCGCGCTGCTGAACACGCAGGGCGACATCACTCAAAAGGTGATGGCAGCGATGGAGGCCGCGCGCGCCTGGGGCGGCGACGGACGGTGCTCGTGCTCCGTGAACAACCCGACTTCGTGCGGTTCGCCGCCGCCGGTTCCGTTCGTGAGCTCCCACGCGGGCTTCGTGCTGCTCGCGCGAGTCGATGACACCGGCGGGACGATGTGCGGGACGAACACGGGCTGCGCCTTCGGCAACTTCTTCTTGCAGCTCAACATCATCGCGCCGGGGACGGATCCTGATCCGGTGCTGCAGATGGCGGCGCAGTACGCGACGTGGCGCGCGGGGCTCGCGGGGCGAACGGATCAATTGACGACGCGCGTATCGGCGGGCGCGCAGGCGCTCGTCGCCGACGGTGTGACGAAAACAACTGTCGTGATCGAGTTGCGCGACATCGACGGCGTCGATGTCGGCCATGGGGGACACACGTTGACGCTGACGAATCTCTCGGGCGCGAGCGCGGTGACGACTTCGAGGTCATCGGCGTCTTTCCCAATCCATCGGGCCAGCCGATCCTCCTCATGGACATCGGCCACGCCCAGCGGCTCTTCGGGATGAACGGCCGACTCGACCGCGTGGACTTGATCTTGAACGACGGGCCGGGCTTCTTATCGCGCTGGGAGAACGGGTATCATGTCCAAACGAGCCTCAAGCGCCGCGAGACGCTGGCCCATATGCTCCGGGCCTTCCGCTTAAACCTCGAAGCCCTCTCCTTACTGGCCCTCTTCGTCGGGATCTTTCTCATCTACAACACGGCACAA
>CAYHRR010000504.1:0-651 GCA_964358875.1 uncultured Planctomycetaceae bacterium
CTCGACGAGATCGAGAAGGCGCACCCGGACGTGTTCAACATGCTGCTGCAGATCATGGAGGAAGGCCGCTTGACCGATTCGTTCGGGCGCCACGTCGACTTCAAGAACGTGATCTTGATCATGACCTCGAACCTCGGCTCCGCGCAGCTCAAGGCCGGCGCGTCGCTGGGCTTCGGCAAGATCGAGGGCGCGCAGTCGGGCTCGGATCGCATGAAGAAAATGAAGTCGGACGTGATGTTCGAAGTCGAACGGCACTTCCGGCCCGAGTTCCTCAACCGCGTCGACGAACTGATCATCTTCAATCCGCTCGGCCAGGACGACCTGCGCCGCATCGTCGGTCTGCAACTCGAAGAAGTGCACAAGCGCCTCGGCCAAAAGGGCATCGCGCTCACGCTCGACGAGAAGGCCACCGAGTTCCTGATCAAGCAGGGCTTCAACGAAGACTACGGCGCACGTCCGCTGCGCCGCGCGATCGAACGCTTCGTCGAAGACCCGCTGGCGGAGCAACTGCTGCGCAGCGAAGGTGCGCACGGCGTCGTGATCACCGTCACGCCGAACGAAGCGGGCGACGCGCTGGTCTTCACGACGGTCGCCGAAACGAAGAAGGAAGAGGTCGGCGCGCACACCTAGGCGCCGCCGCTCCCGACCGAA
>CAYHRR010000504.1:661-3498 GCA_964358875.1 uncultured Planctomycetaceae bacterium
CCGCCCCCCCCCCCCGGGGGGGCCGCTCCCCAACCCCCCACCCGGCCCCGCGCTGTTGTTCCATGGCTGCGGCTAGGTGCCACGCCTCACGCGAGGCGAGCCGGATCGAGCCCGCGTGCAGTGCCGCGCTGATCGGAAAGCGTCACGCCGAATCCGCGCGTGCCTCGACGTAGCCGCCGTTCGACCGAAGCGTCGGCCACGCCGCGCGCGCGACGACTTGGGCGCGTCTCGGTGGGCTCACTGGCGACCTGCGCGAGCACATGGCCACACGCAGCGCAGCTACTCGCGCACGTACATGCCTGCGCCGAAGCCGCCGTCGACCGGCAGCGCGACACCGGTGACGTAGCTCGCGCGCGGCGAGCACAAAAAGCCGACGACGTGCGCCACTTCATCGGGTGTTCCAGCGCGGCCCATGGCCGTCGCGCCGAGGATGCGGCGTTGGAACGACGGCTCGATCGATTCGAGCACGCGTTCGGTGGCGATCAACCCGGGATGGACGAGGTTGCAGGTGACACCATGCAGCGCACCCTCGGCCGCAATCGACTTCGTGAGGCCGTGCAGCGCGCTCTTCGCCGTCGCATACAGCGCTTGCCCGTCGGCGCCTGTCACGGCCGCGATCGTCCCGATGTTGACGATGCGCCCGAATCCGCGCTGCTTCATCGCCGGCAACACGTGCGCGCACATGCGCAGCGGAACGCGCACGACGATGTCGAGCACTTCGTCGATCCGGGTCGCTTCGAGCTCTTCGAGCGGCGCGTAACGCGCGAAGGCGGCTGCGTTGTTGATCAGGATGTCGATGCGCGGCGCAGCGCGATCGACGCGCTCGAGCACGCCGCCTTCGCGCAGGTCGCCGACGATCGCAAGCGCTTCGGCACCGATCTCGCGCAGCGCATCGCAGGTCTGTTCGAGCGCGAATTCACGCCGCCCGACGACGACGACGCGCGCGCCCATACGACCGAGCTCGAGCGCGACTGCGCGGCCGATGCCGCGCGATCCGCCGGTCACCAGCGCCGTGCGGCCCGACAGTTCCAGAACTTCGTTGTTCGGCATGTTGCGCGACCTCACTCGTACATCGACGGCCGCACCTCGACCTTCGAGCGTTGGAAGAGCAGGTTTCGATACCCGGCCAAATCTCCACGCGGAACGCGTGCGTTGCGCAACTCGCGCTCGAGTTCCGCGCGCGCACTCTCGAACGACACGGGCCGCACCGCGAGCGCTTCGAAGATCGCAAAGCCCTTGCCGGTTTCGAGCGCCGGCGAGTGCGCGCCGACCTCGAGCGCCGACACGGCCCGCGCCAATTCCGGCGACCATTGTTCGGGGCGGAAGCGACCCTCGAGCGTCCCGCCACGCGCGCGCGAGGCCTCGTCGGAGCTGTAGCTGCGCGCCAGCGACGCGAAGTCCTCGCCGTCGTCCAAACGCGCCGCGACGCGCTCGGCGAACACGCGACTTGCGTCGTGCGCCGCCGCGACGGCGCGCTCGACCTCCTCGCGCGTCATGCCGTCGCTGAATTTCGGAGTCGCGAAGGGAATCACGATCCAACGCACTTCCAAGCAGCGCCCCTCCGCGCCGTAGAGCTCTTGCCAACGCGCGCGGATCTGCGCCTCGTCGATGCGGCGCTCGGCGATGACCAGTTTCTCGGTGAGCACGTCGATGCGCATGCGCCGTCGCCACTCGCGCTCCCAGGTGCTCTCGTCGCGACCACGCAGACGCAGATACTCGAGCCAGCGCTCGCGATTGCCGTGGTGCGCGTCGTCGAGCATCGCTTGGCGAAACTCCGCCAGCCGCGCGTCGACCTCCGCGTCCGTCGCAGTGACACCGAGCCTGCCGGCCTCGCGCTCGATCAAGAAATGCTCGCTGAAGTCGCGCGCATAGTGCTCGCCGCGTGCGTGCAACAACCACAGCGCAAACGTCGCGCGCGCGACGGGCTTGCCGTTGACGAGCATGCCGACGACGGGCTCGCGCGACTCCGGAGCGAGCGCGCTCTCCTCGAACAACGTCGGTTGCAACTGCACGGTCATGTTCTCGGTGAGGCTCGACCACGTGCGGCCGATCTCGTCCTGTTCCGGCCCGTTTTCGAGGAGCCGCGCCGTCAATTGCGCGCGCACACTTTCGAGCGGCGTGACGGCGAGGTCGTCGACGCGCAACACCCAGTAGCCGCCCTTCGCATACATCGGCGGCGAGATCGCGCCGCGCTGCAGTGCGAGCACCGACTTGACGAACGGGTCGTTCCAACCGGGCGGCCGGAACTTCCCGTCGAGGCGTCCGCCGGCGGCGCGCGACGTCGCGTCTTCGGAACACTCGCGCGCCACGTCGGCGAAATTCGCACCGCCGAGCAAGCGCTCGCGCGCGTCGAGCGCTTTCGCGAGGCCGGACGCGAAGGCGTCGCGTCGTCGCGCTTCGAAGACTTCACGCGCGCCGCTCTCGGGCGGCGACTCGACAGCGACGCCGATGAACACGCCCGACAGCGCGTATTCGTGGCCCTGCGGCCCGAAGTAGAGCTCCCAGTCGCGCACGATCTTGTCCTCGGGCACGACACGTTCGCGGCGACACATTTCGGTGGCGAGCAACTCGGGTTCGACCTCGACGCGGCGCGCGGATCGATAGCCGCCTTCGCTTTGTTCGAGGCGCCGCAACTCGGCGAGCCAGTCTTCGCGCACGCCGAGGAAGGCGTTGGCGACGCGCTCGGCGACCTCGCTGTCGATGCGCTGCTCGACGATTTGCGGTTCGATTTGCACACCGCGCGCCGCGGCGACCTCGCGCACGAGCCACTGCTCGCCGAAATCGCGCGCGAGCCGCGACGCGAACAAATCGAGCATCCAACGCCCGTACGCATCGCC
>CAYHRR010000505.1:0-3495 GCA_964358875.1 uncultured Planctomycetaceae bacterium
TGAAGTCGTTCGGCGGCATGTTGTCCTTCGAACTCGCCGCCGGACTCGCCGCGGCCGATGTGTTCGCCTCGAGCACGCGCTTGTTCACGCTCGCCGAATCACTCGGCGGCGTCGAGTCGCTGATCGAGATCCCGGCCAGCATGACCCACGCGAGCATCCCCGCCGAAACGCGGCGCGCTCAAGGATTGGCCGACGGGCTCGTGCGCCTTTCGGTCGGCATCGAGCATGTCGACGACTTGCGCGCCGACCTCGAACACGCCTTCGCATGCGCGCAACCGGCCGGCGCACGCGCAAGCTCGTCGCGCAGCTGAACGACGCGCTGCCACGTGATCCGCGTCGCGGTCACCGAGTGCGCGCGCCGGGCGTACCGCGTTCGGTCGCGGCGCCGAGAACGCGCCGGCGCCACGCCTAGCAAGCTGTGGTGAGCGCTTCGACCGCAGCTTCGCACGCCTTCGCGCTGCCAAGTCGAGCTCGGCCGGTCGTGCACCGCGGCCAAGAGGGTCGTTTCCGCCGTCTCAGTGTCGATCTCGTTGCATCACGAACGCCGGCTGCGCCTCGCGACGTGACTTGCACCACGGGCCTGCTGAAGCAGGCGCGCGCCTAGAACGGCGAGTTCGACGGCGGTGCCTTGGGCGGCGGCGGCGGAGCCTGCGGCGGGCTCGGCTTGGCGACGATCGGCGGCGGCTTCGCCTTGAGCGGCGGCGGCGGCGGTTCGTCGCCGATCTTCTCGCGCATCAGGCGGCCGACCTTGAACTTGACCACGCGCTTGGCGGGCACGGCGACCTTCTCGAGCGTGCGCGGGTTCTGCGCGCGACGCGCGGCGCGGTCCTTGATCTCGAACACGCCGAACTCGCGGAACTCCAGGCGATTGCCCGCTGAGAGTTCGGCGATGATCTCGTTGAGGAAGAGCTGGAGGATGTCCTTGACCACGACCTTGGTCTGCTTGGTCGAGTCGGAGATCCGATTGACCAGCTCCTTCTTCGTGATGGTCAGGGGTTTGTGACCAGCCATGTCGCTCCTGCGTCCGTTCGGGGGCGCCGCGCGAGCGCTTTCGGCGCGCGGTCGGGCGGAGTATTAGGCAGCACTATCTACCCGTCAAGCAAGAACTTGTGACGGGCAGCCGCGTGCCGAGGTCGAGCGCGTCCGCGTGGCCCGAGGCTCACTTTCAAGGCGCTCGAACGGGCGGCGCACGCGGGGAGCTGCGCCCTAGGTGCAGCACGTCTACGCGCTGCGTGCGCCGGCCTCGAAGACGAGCGTCACCGGTCCGTCGTTGACCAGCTCCACTTCCATGTGCGCGCCGAACACCCCGCTTTGGGTCGGCACGCCGAGTTCGCGCAGCCGCGCGACGAACGCTTCGCACAGCGCGCGCGCACGCGACGGCTCCTCGGCGCCGTCGAAGCTCGGCCGCCGGCCCTTGTCGACGGCGGCGCACAGCGTGAACTGACTGACCACCAACGCCGCGGCGGCGACCTCGGTCACGGCGCGATTCGTCTTGCCGGCGTCGTCACGGAAGAAGCGATAGCCCGCGAGCTTGGTCGCGAGTTGCACGACCTCGCTCTCGCTGTCGCCGCGATCGATGCCGAGCAGTACGAGCATGCCGACGCCGATCTCACCGACCGTGGCGCTCTCCACGACGACTCGCGCGCGAGTCACGCGTTGCACGACGGCTCTCACGGGGCCGGTGCTTCGGCGCGCTCGAGCACCACGCGCGCGCGCAGGCTCTGCACCAGGGCGCTCAGTCCGGGATTGCCCTTCGTGGCGGCGAGCACCTTGCGCCAGGCGACCACCGCGGCGTCGGAGTCGTGGAAGTCGTGCTGCAAGAGCAGCGCTTCCTGCACGAGCGGCATCAGCGCGTGGGGATCCGCGCGCTGCGCGCTGCGCGCGTCCTCGAGCGCATCCGCCGGACGTTCGAGGGCTTGGTCGACGGCCGCGAGCAAACACAGCCGGCGGATCTCGTCGCTGGGCGCGCTGCCGAGTGCGAGCAACAGCTCGCGCGCCTTGGACTCCTTGCCGGCGAGCAAGTACAGGTGCGCCAAGTCCAGTTGCGCCGAGGCGCGCAGCCTGGTGTCGACGCGCGGATCGTCGTCGGTGACGGCGAGCCAGACTTCGAGCGCTTGGCGCGCCTCATCGAGCTGACCCGCGCGCGCGAGGATCGCGGCTTCGAGGCGGCGCGCGGCGCGGTGGCCGGGATCCAATTCCAGCGCACGGTCGATCGCCTTCTGCGCCGCAGCCCAGTCGCCGGAGCGCGCTGCGTTGTGAGCCAAGGCATAGTGCGCCCAAGCGTTGTTCGGATCGACCAGCACAGCGCGAGCGAGCGTCGCGCGCGCCGAAGCGCTGTCGGAATCCACGCGCGCCGCGAGGAGCAGGTTCACGACCGTCGGCGCGTTCTCCGCGGTCGCGCGCGCGGCCTGCACGATGGTTTCGCGCTCTTGCGGTGTGGCGAGTTCGAGGCGCAGTTCCTGCAGCATCACGGCGCCGCCGATGTCCTCGGGTCGCGCCGCGACGAGCGCATCCAAGATCGCTCGAGCGACGCCCGTGTCGCCGGAGTCGAGTGCGCGGCGCACGCGTTGGAAATCGTCGCGCGCCGTTTCCGGCAACGCCTCGATGCGTTCGGGAGAAGCTCCGTAGTCCTCGGGCCGACGTCGCGGGCCTCCGCAAGCGCAGGCCAACGCGAGCAGCACTGCCGCGTGGGCAGCGAGGCGACCGTGCACGTTCACGGGCCGTCTTCGCCGACCAAACGCAGCGTTTCCGCGCGTCGCTCGGCGCCGCTCTCCAACACGCGCCAATACACGTCGCCGGAGGCCTCGATCACGACGTGGTCGGCGCTGACGCTTTCGAGCGCGGTGATGCACACTTCGGCCGCGATCACGAGGTTGTCGAGCTGCGCGCGGATCGGTTCGTCGACGATCTCGGGTTTGACGCGCTCTTCGATGCGCAGTCCGTCGCTGACCGTGGTCACCTTGTGATCGTGATGCTCGAGGTCCTGCAGGATCACGAGGTGTTCGATCAGGCCCTTGGGGCCGACGATGTGGATCTCGCGCGCCGTCAGCACCGAGCGCTGCGCGAAACTCGTCGGCCACGGCCGCGCGGCGACGACTTCCTTGGCGCCACGTTGCACGGACGCTTCTTTCGCCTTGGGAGCAGCGGTGCACGCGCCTGTGCTCGCGAACGCGAGCGCACACGCCGCGACGATCATCGATTGCGAACGTTGCATGCCGATTCCTCCGAGCCTCGTGACAGCGCGACTGTAGGCGATCGCGCGAGGCGGCTCTACCGCGCGCTTCAACGCAGGCCGGCAGCTCGCAGCGCTCGATCGCGCGTTGCCACCGCGCGAGCGCGCGCCTTGGCCGCACCGCGTGCGAGCGCGCGCTCGACCTCGGCCGGATCGGCCAGCAGTTCCGCGCGGCGCGCACGCGCGACGGCGAAGCGCTCCTCGATCGCGTCGATCAGGCGCTGCTTGAGATGGCCGTAGCCGGGTGCGTTCGAGCCACCGCT
>CAYHRR010000506.1:0-3492 GCA_964358875.1 uncultured Planctomycetaceae bacterium
ACGCAGCGCGCTCGCCTTGGCGTCGGAGCGTTCGCGCGCGAGCGCTCGGAAGGCCGCGCCGGCGCGCAGCTCGCGTGCGATCGCTTCGGCGCGCGCGCGAGCCGCGTCGTCGGTGCCCGCGACGAAGATCTGACGGCACACCGCGTCGCGTTCGATGCGTTGCGCGAGCAGCCAGCCGTCGCCGGACTTCACCGCCGCGCTCGGAGCTTGTTGCGGCGCGTCCCATGCTTCGTCGAAGCCCACGGGCAACTGCGCGCGCGAAAACGTCCCGAAAAGTCCGCGCAGTTCGCGTGTCGGACTCGCCGCGTGCGCGCGCGCCGCCGACTCGAATTCCGTCGGCGTCGCGAGTTGCTTCACGAAGCCATCGGCGGCCGCGAGCGCCGCGTCGCTCGTCTCGTTCGCGAAGCGCACTACGGCGAGCGCGCGCGTTTCCGGCGGCGCGTCGCCGCGCTGCAACGGCGCGACGAGCAACGAACCCTGCAACAGCAGTGCGGCGAGCATGCCCGTCAGTCTCCGATCTTCGGTACTTCGTACTTCGCGCCCGGATCGACCGCGTAGGCGTAGGGCGTGCTCCACAACTCGTCGAAGAACTGCTCGAGCCGCACGGCAAGGCTCGCGCCGTCGACGAAGAAGCACGCGTTGCGGCTCTGCTCGAAGTAATCGCGCTCCCAGTTGCTCGTGCCGATCCAGGTGTGCTCGCCGTCGACCACCGCGAACTTCGCGTGCGCGACGCGACCGAAGGGCACGTGGCCGCCGGAGAACGGCGGGATCGTGACGAGCTTCACTTCGACGTTCGCGAGCGGCTCCAAGCTCTGCAGCCCTTCGATCGTGCCCGCGCGCTTCGACCAGTCGGCGACGAGCATGCGCACCTTGACGCCGCGCGCCGCCGCACGCCGCAGCGCGTCTTCGAGCGTGCTCCAAAACTGCTTGTCGCGGCCAATCGTCTTGTAGGTGAGCACTTCGACGCGCACGGTTTGCTTTGCGCCGTCGAGCAGCGCGACGAGCTGCGGCAACTCCCACCACGATTCGTCGGGCACACCGACGAGCGGGCTGAAGCGCGGCGTCAACGCGAGGTCGCCGACCTTCTCGGGGAAGCTGAACTTCGCGCGCAGTCCGACGAGCGCCTCGTCGATCTTCGCGCCGCCGGCGATCGCCCAATCGGCGTCGAACACCGCTTGGAACGCGCGCGCCGATTCCGGCGCGCGCACGCGCAGCCCGAGTTCGACGATGTGATCGAGCGAGCGCCAGTCGAAGTTCTGACTGCCGACGTAGAGCTCCGCCGCGTCCATCACGAAGTACTTCGCGTGCAAGATCCCGCCGAAATCCTTGGCGACGTTCCAACGCCGCATCTCGATGCCCTTCGTCGCCGCCAAGCGCTCGAGCGTCTCGGGATAGGTCTTGTAGAACTTCTCCTCGGCGAGGAAACGCACGTGGACGCCGCGCGTCGCGGCGCTTTCGAGCGCCTGCACGATCGGCTCGAGCTTCGAGCCCGCTTGGTTCGACGCGTAGAACTCCGCGAAGTCGAGCGACGTCTTCGCGCGACCGATCATGTCGAGCCACACGACGTCGGCGTTGCGCAGGTCGGCGTGGTCGAGCGTCGTCTCGAGCGGCGCGCTCTCGACGAGTTCCACTTCGGGCGCGGGATTCTGGAGCAACGACACGAGCAGCGCGGCGAGGAGCATGTGCCCCATGCTACGCGGCTCGCTCAACCGCTCAAGGCGCGCGCCCGACGCCGGTCAGCGCAAGCGAATGCGCAGCACTTGTTCGCCGCTGCCCGCGAGCGTGACGTCGTCTTGCGCGCGTTCGGCGCCGCGCTGCACTTCGAGCCTGTAGTCGCCGGCGTTGAACGTGCCGAGCGCGAGCACGCCCTTCGCGTCCGACACGCCTTTGCCGTTGAACAAGTTCGTGAACGCGCGCCCGACGTCGTTCGCGCCGACCTCCGCCACGCCGTCCTTGCGCACGAGCCGGCCCGTCGCGCCTTGGACGGGTTGTCCCGTCGCGCCGACGATCTTCACGCTGACGTCGATGCCGCGTTCGAGCACGAGCTCGAGCGGCTCGCTCTTCGCCGCGTCGACGACGACGTTCTTTTTCAGTGCGTCGGCGTAACCATCGGCGTTGGCGCTGACGTCGTACGTGCCTGCTGCGAGCGCGGTGAAGCGGAACGCGCCGTCGTCGGCCGAGGTGGCGCGTTCGGTTTGCTCACCCAGCGCACCGCCGCGCGTCGCGAGCAACAACACGTCCGCGACCGGAGCACCGGCTTCGTCGACGACGCGACCTGTGAGTTCGACGGCGGCCACGAGCCGCACTTCGACGTCGCCGGTCAACGCATCGGCGCGCACTTCGACCGTGAGCGGATCGGAGGGCGCAAGCGCTGCAGTCGCTTCGTCCCGCGACGCTCGGGCCGTCAAGCGGTAGCGCCCGGCGTTCAAGCGCTCGAAGCGAAACGTGCCGTCCTCGCCCGAGCGTTCGCGCTCGAGGTTGGCGTCCTGCGCGATCATCTTGCCGAGCCAACCCGACGACTCGAAGGGCTCCTCGGCGCGCAGCGTGAGCTCGGCGTCCTTCACCGGCGCTCCGTCGCGCGCATCGACGACGCGGCCTTCGATGGCGCCCTCGGGGAACTCGAGATCGAGCGTGTATTCCGGCGCATCGGGGATCTCGGCCGTGATGCGCACCCTTCCGCCGCGGCGACCGGCGTCGACGTTGAATTGATATTCGCCCGGAGCGAGTCCCGCGAATTCGTAGCTGCCCGCGCGGATCTGCGCGATCTTCAAATCGACGCCGAGCATCGACTCGGATTCGAAGCACATCGCCGTCACGGAACCGGAAGCGACCGGTTGGCCGCCGTCGAGCACGCGTCCGCTGACATGCGTCGCGCCCGACGACGTGTCGACGATGTCGTACTCGACCTGTTCGTCGTCAGGCACCGTCACCATGTCGAAGTTGAGCGTCCCGAGAAAACTCATCGGATTGAGCGCCTCGTCACCGCGCGTCAGCAGCACGAAGTAGCCGCCTCCGACCATGCGCTCGATTTTGTAGGCGCCCGTGGCGTCGGTGCGACTCTGGTACAGACCGCCGCCGTTGGCGCGCGACTCACCGCCGCCGAAGTTCGCGGGCGACATCGCGATCACGATCGCGCCGGCGACCGGCCGTGCGAAACGATCGCGCGCATGTCCGAACACACCGCCGCCCTGCGACAGTTCGATCTCGACTTCTTGCGGCGCACCGGCGACGACGACGACGGGCTCGGAGCGGCCGATGACGTAGTCGCGATGGGACGCGAGCACCGTGGTCGAACCTGGATTCAGCCCGCTGAGTTCGAAAGTGCCGTCGGGCTTCGACGTGACGGCGCGATCTCCGAGCAGGCCCATTTGCGCGGCAAAATCGCGCAAGCCCGGCGGCATCTGTTCGAGCTCGGGCGGCCCGCCGCCGAAAGGCCCGCCGCCGTTTCCGCCGCGCCGACCGCCGCTGCGACGCTCGAAACTCGCGGCGCGC
>CAYHRR010000507.1:0-3491 GCA_964358875.1 uncultured Planctomycetaceae bacterium
TCGATCTCGTACAGCGCGCCGTCGACGCGGTAGCGAATGCGGAAGTCCTGATCGAAGACCTCGAAGTGGATGTCGCTCGCACGGTCGCGGATCGCGCGGTGCAAGATCGAATTCAACAGACGCACGACGGGCATGCTCGCCGCGGCTTGAGCGGCATCGCCGCCCGCGGTCGCCTTGGCGGCGGCGTCGATCGCGTCCTTGATCGAGCCCTCGGCGCCGTAGTGCTCGTGCACCTTCTTCTTGAGCAACTCGGCGTCGCCGATCACGCCGCGCACGTCGAGTCCGGTCGTGAAACGCAGGTCTTCGAGCACCGCGGTGTTGAGCGGATCGCCGATCGCGACGGTCAGCGTGCGACCTTCGACCTTGAGCGGCAGCACGCCGTAGGCATGCGCGGTGTCGCCGTCGATCAACACCAGCGCGGCCTTTTCCGGCACGCTCTTGTTGAGGTCGACCGTCGCGAGCCCGGCCTGTTCGGCGAGCGCGAGCGCGACGTCGGCGCTCGTGCAGTGGCCCAGCTGCACCAGGATTTGCCCGAGCAAACCGCCGTGTTTGCGCTGTTCCGCGAGGGCCTCTTGCACTTGGCCCTCGCGCACGACGCCGCGCGCCTTGAGCAACTGGCCGATCGGCTTGCGACCGCCGCCGGTCGCCGCTTGCGCGGGCAAGGGGCTCACAGCCGCGCCTCGAGGTCCTTGGGATCCTGCGCAGCGTCGAGCGCCTCCTCGCGCGCGATCACGTCGCGCTTGACGAGGTCGTACAAGCAGTCGTCGAGCGTGACCATGCCCATGCGGCGCGAGGTTTGAATCGTCGACTGGATCTTGTTGGTCTCGTTCTTCCGGATGAGGTTGCCGATCGCCGGCGTCATCAACATCACTTCGAAGGCCGCGACGCGCCCCTTCTTGTCCTTGCGCGGCAACAGCACTTGGCTGATCACCGCCGCGATCGACACCGAGAGCTGCGCGCGCACCTGCTCCTGTTGATTGGTCGGGTAGGCGTCGATGATGCGATCGACGGTGCGCGCCGAACCGGTGGTGTGCAGCGTGCCGAACACGAGGTGACCCGTCTCAGCGGCGGTGATCGCAGCGGAGATCGTGTCGAGGTCGCGCATTTCGCCGAGCAGGATCACGTCGGGGTCCTGGCGCAGCGCGCGCCGGATCGCCTCGGGGAAACTGGGCACGTCGGTGCCCAGTTCGCGCTGCGTGACCAAGCTCTTCTTGTGCGAGTGGAAATACTCGATCGGGTCTTCGACCGTGATGATGTGGCGGTCGAGGTTGTCGTTGATCCAGTCGATCATCGTCGCCAAGGTCGTCGTCTTGCCCGAGCCGGTCGGGCCGGTGACGAGCACGAGTCCGCGCGGCCTGTGCAGCAGTTCCTTGGCCGCTTCCGGCAGGCCGATTTGGTCGAAGGACAAGAGCTTGGTCGGGATCAGCCGCAACACGGCCGAGTAACGACTGCGCTGGCGCATCACGCTGCAGCGAAAGCGATTGCCGCTCGCGTGCGCGAAACCGAAGTCGGTCGTGCCGACGCGTCCGATCTCGGCCCAGTGCGTGTCGTCGCAGATCGAGCGGCACAGTTTCTCGCTCGCGGCGTCGTCGAGCACGTCGTGTCCGCTCAACGAATGCAAGGCGCCGTGCACGCGCACGACCGGCGGGCGACCGGGATTGAGGTGCAGGTCGCTGCCGCCCCTCTCGATCACCGTCGTCATCAATTGGATGGCGTCCACGTGGGGTTCCTACTTGGCGACTTCGCCCGCGCGGGTGACGCGCAGGACTTCGGTGACGGTCGTCTGTCCGGCGAGCACCTTGCGCGCGCCGTCGATGATCAGCGGCTTCAACTTGCGCGAGGCGGCGGCCGTCGAGCGCACGTCCTCGAGGCTCGCGCCGCGAAAGGTCATCTCGCGCAGCACGTCGTCCATCTCGAGCACTTCGAACAGCCCCAGGCGTCCGCGGTAGCCGGTGTTCTCGCACTCGCGGCAACCGCGCGGCCGGCGCAACTTGCGGCCCTGGTACATGCGCGGATCGAGTCCGAGCAAACGCAGTTCGGATTCCGGCGCGTCGTAGTCCTGCGCGCACTCCTTGCACAAGCGGCGCACGAGGCGTTGGGCGATCACGGCCTGAATCGCAGCCGAAACGAGGAACGGCTTGACGCCCATGTCGATCAAGCGCGTCAAGGCGCTCGGCGCGTCGTTGGTGTGCAAGGTCGAGAACACCAAGTGCCCCGTCAACGAAGCTTGGATGGCGATCTCGGCCGTCTCGAGGTCACGGATTTCGCCGACCAGAATGATGTTGGGCGCAGCGCGCAACATGGCCTTGAGCACGCGACCGAACGTCAAGCCGATCTTGGCGTGCACCTGGATCTGGTTGATGCCGGCGATGTGGTACTCGACCGGATCCTCGGCCGTGATGATCTTGACGTCGGGACGGTTGAGCTCGCTGAGCGCGGCATACAACGACGTCGTCTTGCCCGAACCGGTCGGGCCGGTGACGAGCACGATGCCGTTGGGCCGCGCGATCACGCGCCGGAACCACTTGTAGTCGTCCTCTTCGAAACCGAGTTCCTTGAGGCCGATCAGGCTCGACGAGCGATCGAGCAGACGCATGACCATCGATTCGCCGTGGTTGGTCGGCAGGATCGAGCAGCGCACGTCGATGTTGCGACCCTTCAGGTTCAGCCCGATGCGCCCGTCCTGCGGCTTGCGTTTCTCGGCGATGTCCATCTGCGCCATGATCTTCAGGCGACTGATCAGCGGCGCTCCCAGGTGCGGCGGGTGCTCGGCGGTGATGCGCAGCACGCCGTCGACGCGGTAGCGGACGCGCAGGGAGCTGGTCGCCGGCTCGACGTGGATGTCCGAGGCGCGCTGCGTCAGCGCGTCTTGGAACATGCGCGAAACCAGCCGGATGATCGGCGCGTCGTCGCCCTCTTCGGCGCCCGTTTCTGCGCCCATGCTGCGCGCCACGTCCTCTTCGGGTGCCAGCCCGTAGCAGCGTTCGAGCGCGCGCCGCAGGGCCGTCGGCGCGGCGATCGCGCAGGTGACGTCGACGCCCAATTGGAACTGCAACTGGTCGACGACGATGCGCTTGAGCGGATCGTCGATGGCGACGAACAGCTTGCCGCCCTTTTCGGCGACCGGCAGCACCCCCTGGCTGATGGCGAAGTCGGCGGGGATGCGCTCGAGCACCTCGGCCGGGATCTTGGCGTTCTTGGCGAGGTCGACGAAGGGCAGGCCGAGGTGTTTGCCGCGCGTACGGGCGACGGCGGTCTCGTCGACGAAGCCCATCCGGACCACGATCTCCCCGACTTCCTGGCCGCTGCCGCGGGTCTGGGACAGGGCCTCGCGGAGTTGCTCGGCGCTGAGCACGCCGGAGGAAACCAGGAACTCACCGAAGTCCTGTGCCATGCGGGGCGGGAGTTTAGTCAGGTCCGCACACCGAGGGGACAAAGCGAAGCTCGAATCGCGTGCGCTTTCGAACAGAAACAGCCGCGCCCGCGACTTC
>CAYHRR010000508.1:0-3487 GCA_964358875.1 uncultured Planctomycetaceae bacterium
GTCGACGCGTTGTTCGTTGCACCACACGTCGATCGGGCGACCGTCGATGAACTCCATCGCCAGCCACGGCCGCCCCGCGTCGGACGAACCGCCGTCGAGCAGGCGCGCGACATAGGGATGCTGCAACGACGCGAGCACCGCACGCTCATTGCGAAAGCGACGCACGACCGCGTCGGTGTCCATGCCGCGCTTGATCAGCTTCAGCGCGACGCGCTGTTCGAAATCCACGCCGTCGCGCCGCGCGAGATAGACGATGCCCATGCCGCCGGCGCCGAGCACGCGCTCGAGGACGTACGGCCCGGCGCGCGTCCCGCACGCGCGTTCGGCTTCGAGCGTTGCGGCGCCGCGCAAAGCCTCGGCGACTTGTCCTTGCGCGGGCGGAGCGAAATCGCCCTCGACTTCGGCCGCGAGCAGGCTCTCGACTTCGCGTTGCAGCGCTTCGTCGCCCGCGCAAGCGCCGCGCATGCGCTCGGCGCGCAGCTCAGGCTCGAGATCGAGCAATTCCTCGACGATTGCGCGCACGCGCTGCCAGCGATCGATTTCCATGCGCGGCCATCGTAGCCGCGCGCGTGCGCGCCGTCGGCGTGGTGCTACTTGCGCGGCGGCGGCGGCGTGCGCTTCACGAACGCGATGCGACTCGCGTTCACGGTCAAGTTCCCTTCGCTGTCGGTTTCGAGCTTGCCGCTCGCGATCACCGTGTCGAGGTGCTCGAGCCCGCCGTGCCCGCGCAGGCCCTCCTTGATCACGCCGCTCGCGTCGCGCAGTTGCAGCGTCGCGCACAGCTTGGCGATGTCGCGCGGATCGTCGCAGCAGAAGTCCCACGGCGTCGGGCACGTATCCATCGGACCCGCTTCGTCGCAGGCCTTGGCCGTGTTGTCGATCAGCGTCAATTGCGCGCGACCTTCGACGAAGTCCTTGGCGCGTCCGGTGACCACGACCTCGTCGCCGGCCTTGGCGGCACGCAGTTCGACGATCGACGTGGCGCCGCTCGGCGCGGGCGATGCGAAGAAGCTGTCGACGGCCGAGGTCGCCGCCTTGGGCGTCTCACCTCCGCACGAGAACAGCGTGAGCGCAGCCAGGGACGCAACGAGCAGTGCTTTGTGGTTCATCGAAATCTCCGTGAAAAACTAGGGTTCCTTGAGAGCTGCCGCGATCGGCATGCGCATCACGCGCACGGCCGCCGGGGCTGTTCCGAGCAGGCCGAGGCACAACGCCCCGCCGAAGCCGACGAGAATGCTGACCGCGTCCACGCGCAGCGTGAAGGCGCTCATCGCGATGCGCACCGCGCCGCCGGCGAGCAGCATGCGCGCCAGTGCGAGTCCGAGCACGCCTCCGCCCGCCGCGAGCACGACGGATTCTTGCGCGAGCGAACGCACGAGCGCGTAGCCCGAGTAGCCGATCGCGCGCAGCGCCGCCAACTCGCGCAGCCGATCTTGCACGGCCGCATTGAGCGTGTTCGCGCCGCCGAACAAAGCTCCCGCGACGATCAACGCGGCCATGGCCCAGGCCATGGCGCGGATCGGACGGAAGTAGTCGGCGAGCTCGCGGTAGTAGGTCGCCGAGGGGATCACGACGAGCTCGAGGTCGAGCCGGCGCTGCGCGAAAATTTCGAGATCGCCGAAGTCGCCCGGCGTTTCGACGCGCGCGAACACCACCGACGTGTCGTCGCGTTTGGTCAGGCCGCGCAGCTCCGCGAGCGGCGCCCAAATTTCCGATTCGATCGTCGTGCCCGGCGCGGCGAAGCGTCCGACGATTTCGAACTCGGCGCTCTCGAAGCGCAGCTTGCGGCCGAGCAGCAGCGCGTCCTCGTCGACGCCGAGTTGCTGCGCGACCAAACGCCCGACGATCACTTCGCCGGTGCGCGGCGCGCGACCTTCGATCAGCGTGACGGCTTCGTGCACGAGGAAGGCGCGCTCGGTGACGCCGCGCACGAAGGCCGCGTACACGGCCTCATTCGGCGCGCCCGGAGCGGCTCCGACGCGCAAGCTCGTGCCCATGTGGATTTCGCCGGAAAGCGCGGGAACGCCGCCGATGTGCTTGATGCCGGGCACCGACGCGGCGAGCAACTCGGGCAAGCCCGCGTTGACCGTCGAGCGCACGACGTCGCGTTCGGCGACGCTCGACAACACGATCGCCGTGTCCTCTTGAGCCGCGCCGGCGAAGGTCGAATCGAGTCCACGCACGAAGGCTGCCGTCGCGACGAGCAACGCGGCGACGAGCGCGCTCGACAACACGGTGATCGTCGTGCGCAGGGGTCGGCGACCCAAGTTGCGCACCGCGTAGTCGAAGGGCAGCCGGCGTGCCATGTCAGGTGGTCCTCAGGCTGGCGACGATTTCGGCGCGTGCCGAGCGGAAGGCCGGGAAGAGGCCGGCGATCAAGCCCGTCGCGGCGGCGAGCGCGAGGCCGCGCAACACGAGCGAAATGTCGGTCGAGAACGAAACCGGCACGCCCTCCGAACCGATGGTCAGGCTCGAGAAGCGGATCACGGCCAGCGCGGCGCCGACTCCGACGAGGCCGCCGACGAAGGACAGCACGAGCGACTCGCCGATCACCAACGCGGCGATGTGGCGCTCGCGAAAACCGAGCGTGCGGAACACGCCGAACTCACGCACGCGTTCCTGCACGCTCATCACGACCGTGTTGCCGACGAGCGCGAGCACGACGGCGACGCAGGCGAGGCCCAGCAAACGCGCGAAGCCCAGAATCTCGCGCAAATCGCGCGTGGCACGTTCGAGGAAGGCGATGCGCGCGCGAGTGTCGGTCGGCTCCGGCGCGGTCTTGAACAACGTGTCGATCGCAGCCGCGATCTCCTTCGCGCGCGAGGCGTCGGCGATCTTGACCTCGAACTGCGTGACCGTGCCGAGCTTGTTCACCGCGACCGCGCGTTGCAGGTACTCGAGATGCGTGATGACCGTGCCTTCCTCGACGGGTTCGGAACTGGCGAAGATCCCGGCGACCTTCACGTTGATGCCTCCGAAGCGGAACTGCTCGCCGACCGAGAGGTGTTTGCGTTCGGCGAAGGCGCGCCCGACGAGCGCCGCGTCGCGCTCGCGCACGAACTGCTCGTAGTCGCCGCTGTGCATGTCGAACTCGCGCGCGCCGCGCAGCTTGTCGGCCGGCACGCCGTTGAAGGCGACGATGTCGAGACTCGCGCGGCAGTTGTTGAGGTAGACCTTGACCGGCAACACGCTCTCGACACCGTCGAGCTTCTCGATGCGCGGCGCGTACCACTCCGGCAGGAACGAGGTCTGCGGGCAGTAGCGATTCGTGCGGTACACGATCAAGGTGCGCGCCGCCGGCGAGCAGCTCCTGGCGCGATCGAGGCCGGCGCCCAAGCTCTCGACGAGCACGAGCAGCAGCATCGCGCAGGCGACGCCGCCGACCGTGAGCAGCGTGCGCATCGGTCGCCGTTTCAGGTTCTTGGCCGTGAGCTTGGCGAGCTTCATCGGCGCGCCTCGGTCGTCTCTTCGAGCTCACCCTTGTCGA
>CAYHRR010000509.1:0-3482 GCA_964358875.1 uncultured Planctomycetaceae bacterium
CGCGCGCACGCGCTGCGCGGTTTCGCGGTACGTGCGGCGGATGTCGCCGTCGACGACGGCCGGGCGCTCCGGGTAGAGCGCCTGCGCGCGTTCGAGCATCGTGGCGAGCTGCATCGGCGTCGGATCGGTGTCGAAAACCCCGCGAGGGGGCCGTGGCGGGCCTAGGAATCGGGGCTCAGCGGGGGTGCGGCGCCGGCCTGGAAAAAACCCTGGCGAGCCGTTAGGCCGCCGCTAGTCTCTCCGGCCTGACTCTTTTGGTTGTTCGCGGAGGTGACCTTGGATGGACTGGGGTGCACGCGGGCAGAGAGAGGTCGACCTCAAGGACAATGGGTACGAAACTCTACGTCGGCAATTTGAATTTCAAGACTACTGAGGCCAGCCTGCGCGCTGCTTTCGAGAGCAACGGTCGCAAGGTGACTGAAGTGGCCATCGTCTCCGATCGCGTGACGGGCAAGCCTCGCGGCTTCGCGTTCGTGCGCATGGCGACGCAAGAAGATGCTTCGTCAGCAATCCAGGAACTGAACGGCGCCGACATCGACGGCCGTCCGCTCCGCGTCAACGAAGCTGAAGACCGTCCGCCCCAGCGCGGCGGTGGCGGTGGTGGTGGCGGCTACGGCGGCGGCGGCGGTGGTGGTCGCGGCGGTGGCGGCGGCGGCTACGGCGGCGGTGGTGGCGGCGGTGGCCGTCCCCGCGGCGGTGGCGGTGGCGGCGGCTACGGCGGTGGTGGCGGCGGTGGCCGCGAAGATCGCGGTGGCGGCGGCGGCGGTGGTGGTTGGCGCGACGAGCGCTACTAACCGCAGCTCGCGTCCCCACGGACGCTGATTCGAACAAGGGCCGGTGAGCGAACGACGCTCACCGGCCTTTTTCGTACCTTCGCGCCATGCTCCACGTCGCAGCTCTCGCGTTCGCATCGCTCGTCGCCGCTCCGCAGAGTGTGACGGTCAAGGACAGCGCCGGCTCGGTGATCGAGGTGACCGACAAGGCCGACGGACTCGAGGTCACGCAGCACAAGCTGGTCATCGACGGCGTCGAACTCGCCTACACCGCGCGCGCCGGTCGCATGAAGCTCGCCACCGAAGACGGCAAGCCCAAGGCGGATCTGTTCTTCGTCGCCTACACGAAGGACGGCGTCGAGGATCTCGCGCAACGCCCGATCATGTTCTCGTTCAACGGCGGCCCGGGCTCGTCGAGCGTATGGTTGCACTTGGGCGCGCTCGGCCCGCGTCGCGTCGTGCTCGAACGCGAAGGCTGGGCGCCGCCGCCGCCCTACGCGCTCGAGGACAACGCGCACTCGTGGCTCGATGCGACCGACCTCGTGTTCATCGACCCGGTGACCACCGGTTACAGCCGCGCGGCGACGGGTGAAGACGACGCGCAGTTCCACGGCGTGCGCTCCGACGTCGAATGGGTCGGCGAATTCATCCGCCTGTACACGTCGAAGTACGAGCGCTGGGCGAGCCCGAAATTCCTGGCCGGCGAGAGCTACGGCACGACGCGCGCCGCGAAGCTCGCCGACTATCTCCAAGAGCGCCACGGCATGTACCTGAACGGGATCGTGCTGATTTCGGCGATCCTCAACTTCGGCACGACCGAGTTCGACAGCGGCAACGAGCTGCCCTACGCGTTGTTCCTGCCGACCTACGCGGCGACGGCTTGGTACCACAAGCGCGTCGCGCCCGAGTTGCAGGGCGATCTGCGCAAGCTGCTCGACGAGGTCGAACGCTTCACGCTCGACGATTACCTGCCGGCGCTCGCACGCGGCGACGCGCTGTCGGAGCCCGAGCGCAAGCAGATCGGCGCGAAGCTCGCGCGCTACACCGGGCTGTCGCTCGATTACCTGGTGAGCTGCGATCTGCGCATCCAAGACGGACGCTTCTGCAAGGAACTGCTGCGCAGCGAGCGCCGCAGCGTCGGTCGCCTCGACAGTCGCTTCCTCGGCATCGATCGCGACGCGGCGGGGGAGAGCTCCGACTACGACCCGAGTTATGCGGCGATCCAAGGCCCGTTCACGGCGACGTTGAACGACTACGTGCGGCGCGAGCTCGGCTACGAGAGCGACCTGCCCTACGAAATCCTCACGGGCCGCGTGCATCCTTGGAAGTTCGACGAGAAGAACAGCTACCTCGACGTGTCGCGCGATCTGCGCGACGCGATGACGCACAACCCCGCGCTCAAGGTTTTCGTCGCGGCCGGCTACTACGACTTCGCGACGCCCTATTTCGCTGCGGAATACACGCTGCGCCACATGCGCCTCGATCCGACCTTGCGCGGCAACGTCACGCTCGCGCACTACGCGTCGGGGCACATGATGTACATCCACCAAGACGAGCTCGTGCGCCTCAAGCACGACGTGCGCGCCTTCGTCACCGGCGCGATCGCACGCTGAGCGAGCGCCGCGTCACATCGCGACGCCGCGCGAAGTCTGACCGCGGTCGAGCAACTCGATCGCGCTCTTCAACTCGACGCACACGCGTTCGCCGATGTCGCGTTGGATGTTGCGCACGCGCTCCAGGTCCTCGGCCTGCTCGACACCGAAGCGGTACGTCGGTCGATCGAGATCCGGCGGAGCGCGGCGCGCGACGACGTGAAAACGATCCGGATGCGCGTGGATGTACTCGGTCGGATGCTCGCGGTGAGCATGCTCGCCGGCCTCGCTGTGCGCGCGGTCGAGCGCCGCGACCTTGATCACTTCGCACCCGGTGCCGTGCGGCATGTTGCTGCCGCGCGAGGTGAGATTGTGCGTGAGGTCGGCGTCGGTGCGCAGGTGCAGATCGACCGTGCGATCGCACTCGGACCACGAGAGCAACGGCTGATCGGCGTCGATGCGCACGACATGGTCAGCCTGCACGCTTTGCGCGGCGCGAAAGCAGCGATCGAGCACGTCGTCGAGCGCACCGCGATGACAAGCCCAACCGCGCGCGCGGCACAAACGCTCGATCGCGTCGTCCTCGGGCGCCGTCGAGGTCGCGACGAGGAAACCATCGACGCGTTGCATGCGTTGCACGCGCTCGACGACACGCTCGAGCATCGAGCACGACCCGATCGGCAAAAGGACCTTGCCCGGCAAGCGCCGGCTGGCGAGGCGCGCTTGGACGATGGCGACGACTTTTTCGTACCGCATGAGAGGGTTCTCGAACTGTTGACGCGCACCGCATCGAAGTTTCTTCCACAGCGCTTGAGCGCGCTCAGGTCGGCCGAACCGCCAGCGGGACCGAGGACCCCGCGAATGCCAGCCCGCGCAACGAGCACGGCCAAGCTCCTAGTCTTTGCAGCACGACCGTGCACCGTGGCCACACCGAACGAACACGCAGCACGACGCAGCACAACGACCAAGAGGCGTGACCAATCCGCGCAACCACGCACCTCCGTTAAGCACAATTCTCTCCCTATAAACTCCGCGCCCGCTCGGGTGGCTTTGCACCCGAGCGGGCGCGGAGTCGCGCGCGATAGCGCGCTCTCCTTCTCCGCTGCTCACGATCTCA
>CAYHRR010000510.1:0-3462 GCA_964358875.1 uncultured Planctomycetaceae bacterium
ATCTGGAAAGCGAGCGGCGAGGCCTCGTCGTACCCGCGCGCTGCGAGCACCGCGCCCCACACGAGCTTCGGCAGGCACGGGTTCATGTAGCCGAAGGTCGTGCGCTGGAAGCCGCGTTTCCAGGTGTTGTCGCTGCGTTCCTCAGGCGGATCGAGCTCGGCTCCGGCGGCCGGCGCGCCGTGGACGAACTGCTGCCAATGCAGGATCGAGGCCGCGATCCACTCGGGCTCGTCGCTGCCGAGTTGCGCTTCGTGAACGCGCACGCGCGTCGCGTTCGATACGAGCACGGCGACGACGACGAGGGCGAGCGCGAGCAGCAAGTCGAGCCGGAGCTTGGGACGTACGGGATTCACGCGAGCGCGGAGTACGTTACCGTACGAGCTCCGATGGCCACACGTCGTTTCGCCATGGCGTTGCGCACTTTCGCGCTGCTCACCACGCTCGTCGGCGCGGGTTGTGGCGACGCTCCGCGCAAGCCCAACCTGCTCGTCGTCGTGCTCGACACGACGCGCGCCGATCACCTGTCGTGCTACGGCAATCCGCGCGCCAACACGCCGACGATCGACGCGCTCGCAGCGCGCGGCGTGCGCTTCGATCAGGTGTACGCGCAGTCGTCGCTGACGCCGGTTTCAGCGGGCACGCTGCTCTCCGGCGCGTTGCCGTTTCGCCACGGCGTGCGCAGCTTGTTCGTGGTCGGCGGTGCCTCGATGTCGAAGGACGTCGCCAGCTTGCCCGAGCTGCTCGTCGCCGGCGGGCGGCGCACGGCGGGTTTCGTCAGCGCGAAGCCGATGGGCGCGCAGTACGGGCTCGCGCGCGGATTCGAGCTCTACCAGGACGACATGAGCGCGACGCAAGCGCGCTACGGCATCGACAAGGCCTCGGATGCGCCGCAGCGCCCGGCCGACGAAACCACCGATCTCGTGCTGCCGTGGCTCGACGAACACGGCCGCGAGCCCTTCGCGTTGCTCGTCCACTACTTCGACGCGCACGATCCGTCCTTCGTTCCGCCGCGCGATTGGTTGGCGAAGCACGTGTCGTTCGCGCTGCCTGCCGCGGTCGCACGCGCAGGCGATGCGCGCCGCATTCCGGCGCTCGCGGACCCTCGCAACTTGGTCGAGCTCTACGACGCCGAGATCCGCTACATGGACGAGCAACTCGCGCGCGTGCTGGCCAAGCTCGACGAGCTCGGTGTGCGCGAGAACACGCTGATCGCCGTCGTCGCCGATCACGGCGAGGCCTTCGGTGAACACGCCTTCTGGACGCACGGCCTCCTTTATCAGGAGCAACTGCGCGTGCCCTTCGTCCTCGCCGGGCCGGGCGTGCGCGCAGGCGTCGTGGTCGAGGGGCGCGGCCGGCTCGTCGACTTCTTGCCGACCATCGCCGACGCGCTCGATCTGCCGACGCCGAGCGCGGCGCTCGACGGCCGCTCGTTGCTGCCGCTGATCGACGCCGACGAGCGTGAGCCGCGCGAGGTCTACTCCGAGGTGCACCACGCGGCGGAGGACCGCTTGCGGCGCGACGCGGAGATGTACGCGCTGCGCGTGAACGACTGGAAGTACATCCATCGGCCGGCGACGGAGAAGCACGAGCTCTACGACCTCGCGCACGATCCCGACGAGCTGCACAACCTGTTCAGCGCCGATCACCCGATGGCGGTCACGCTGCGCTTTCGCATCGGAGCGCTCGGCGCACTCGGCGGCGCACTGCCGACGCTCGACGGCCTGAGCGAGCAACAGCTCGCCGAACTGCGTCGTCTCGGATATTTGTGAGCGCGACCCCTTGACAGGCTAGGGGAGCGGCCTAGCCTTCCCCTAGACCATCAAGGGGACGCCATGGCCGACGAAAAACAGGACCTGTTGCCGGGCACGCTCGAATTGCTCGTGCTCAAGACGCTGACCAACGGCGCGCTGCACGGCTATGCGATCGTGCGCGAGATCCAGCGCCGCAGCGCCGACGCGCTGACCGTCGAAGAGGGTTCGCTGTACCCGGCGCTGCACCGCATGGAGCGGCGCGGCTGGATCGACGCCGAGTGGGGCGCCAGCGACACGAATCGGCGCGCGAAGTTCTACGCGCTGACCAAACTCGGCCGCGCCGAGTTGCGCTCGCAGACCGCGAATTGGCGGCGCATGTCCGGTGCGATCACGCAAGTGCTCGAGGCGAACCTCGGGCATGCGGCGGGTGCGTGATGGGGTCGCTGAGCAGCCTTCTCGGCGCCTTGTGGGGCCTGCCCGATCCGCGTTCGCGTCGCGAAGTCGAAGGCGACATCGCGGCGGAATTGGAATTCCACGTCGCCGAGGCGACGGACGAATTCGTGCGCGGCGGAGCGGCGCGCGACGAGGCCCGCCGGCGCGCGCTCGAGCGCTTCGGCGACCTCGAGCTCATCCGAACGCAGTGTGCGCGCGAACGCATGGGGGAACGAGTCATGTTGCAACGTGCTCTGTTGATCTCGGTGGCGGTGATGGCGCTCGCGCTCGTGCTGCTCGGCGCCCAATTCATGGCGGCGCGGCGTAGCCTCGCGGCGGCGCGCGACGAGGCCGTGCAAGCTCGTGCGCAGGCGCTCGAACAATACGCGCGGGCCCAAGCTCAACTCGCCGAAGTCGAGGCGCGCGCGCCGTTCGCGCCGTTGCGTCGCGAATCCGAGCTCACGTCGGCGCGCGGCGGCGCGAACCTCGACGATCCCGAGGCTTGGCTCGCGCGTTTTCGCGCCGAACCTGATTCATGGCGCCTCGGGCTTGACCTCGCCTACGAGTTGACGCGCACGCTGCATCCGCTGAACGCGGCGCGCATCCTGCGCGAGATCTATCCGCGGCTTTCCGTTGCTCAGCGCGAGCAGGTTTTCAAGCCGTTCGTGTTCGAGGGCGGCCACGCGTTCGCGCTCGATGTGCTGCACTTGGGCGCGACGGATCCCGAGCCGAGCGTGCGCCTGCGCGCCTTCGCCTACCTCGCGAACTACGCCTTCGTCGATTTCAGCGAGGATCCGGCGGCCTACGACGCATGGCACGCGCACTGCGCAAACATAAACGTCACGGCCGTCGCGGCCACCGAGGCACGCAAACTCGCCGACGAGCTGTGCTCCTTGCACGGAGCGGAACTCGAGCGTCGCTTGCGCTTCCTCGCCAAGGTCGACTTCGCGGCGGCGCACAAGGCGTGCCCCTACTTCGGAGCTGAGTTGCAGCGCTTCGGCATGCTCGAAGTCGCGCAAGCCTGGCTCGACGGTGACGAAGCGTTGCGCGTCGCCGACGGTGTGCGCGCGCTCGGCTGGATGCAGGTCAGCGGCGACGCGCTGCGAACGCAATTGCAGCGTCTCGAGCGCAATCCGGTCGCGGACTCCGACGAGGTGTGGAGCGCGTACTGCGTCGTCGTCGGAGCGCCGGCGAACACATGGGCCGTGGCGCCGTTGATCGAGCACCTGCGCTCCCGGATCGCGGACGATGCAACCGGTGGCGGGCTGTTCGACGCTCC
>CAYHRR010000511.1:0-3462 GCA_964358875.1 uncultured Planctomycetaceae bacterium
TCCCGCGCCGCGCGACACGTCCGCGCCCGTGGGAACGGCGACAGTCCTGGGCGTGCTCGCCGCGGTGCCGGCCTGTTGGTTGGCGTTGCGCGCCTTCGCGCGCCGGCGCTTCGATCCCGACGCTCCGGCGGAACGTGCGCGCCGCCGCGCGCGCAAGCAACTCGCGCGGCAACTGTCCAAGGCAACGAATGCGCGCGAGTACCTCGACGTGCTGTACACGTTTTTGGCCGCGCGCAGCGGGGAGACGCGCGAGGCCTGGATCGGTCGCCGGTTGCGCGAGCCGCTGCAGGGCGAGGCGGACAAACTGCGCGCGCTCGACACGGTGATCGCCGAGCTCGAAGCGACGGCCTGGGGCGGTCGCGCCTCGAACGTGGCGCGCGAACGCGTGCTGCAGGCGGCCGACGAAGCCGTGCGAGGTGGACTGTGAGCGCCACCCTACGCAACGTGGTGTGTTTCATCGTGTGCGCCGCGTTGCTCGCCGTGCGCGCGACGGCGCAGTCGCCCAGCTACGAGCGCGCGCTCGCCGCCTATCAGGCCGGTGATTACGCGACGGCGCGCAGCGAGTGGTTGACGGCGCTCGATGACGAATCGATCGATCGCGCGGCCGTGCTCTACGACTTGGGCAACGTCGCCGTGCGCGAGAAGCACCCGTTGCAGGCGGCGGCTTGGTACACGGCGAGCCTGCGCCTTGCGCCACGTGACGCCGAGGCGCGCCACAACCTCGAGTTCGCGCGCCGCGAAGCAGGGCTCGAGCCCGATGACCGCGGTGACCTTCGTTCGACGGCGCGGCGCCTCGTGACGATGCTGACGCTCGTCGAATGCGAGCGCCTGTTGTTCGCGCTCGCCGCAGCGCTTGCCGCGGCCTTCGCCTGGGAAGCGCTGCGCGGCGGAACAGCAGCGAAGGCGGCCTGCTGGGTGCTCGTATCCGCCGTCGTGCTCGCGTTGGTCCCGTGGAGTTTCCAGAACTTCGCCGCGTCGCACGCGCCCGTGTTCGTGACGCAACCTGAAGGCGCAGCGTTGCTTTCCGAACCGCGCGAGGCTGCCGCGTTGATCGGTCGCTTGCCTCCGGCGAGCGAGGCCGAGCGCCTCGACGCCCTGCCCGGCTGGACCCGCGTCGTGACACCCGAGGGCACGCGCGGTTGGATTCGTGCCGACAGTTGCGTCGAGCTCGCGTCGAACGCGGCGCGCTAGCGGAGTCGTCGTGCGCGGATCCGACGCGGTGCGTCGTTCGCGTGCTCGATGCGATCGTGCAACGCGCGGAGCGAAGCGAGACGCGGCTTGCGATGCGCGCGGCGCTTGCGGATGCTGTGCGCGATGCGCATCTCAACGTGGATCGCGGCGGCGACGACGCTGTTCGCATCGTGCGGCGGCACGGTGACGCGCGCGGGAAGCGCACGCGGCGTGTTGATCATCGCCGTCGAAGCGCTGCGCGCCGATCACGTCTCGTGCTACGGCTACGACCGCGCGACGACGCCCGAACTCGATGCGTTGGCACGCGACGGCGTGCGTTTCGAGCAGGCCTTTTCGCCGGCTCCGTGGGTACTGCCCGCGACTGTCGCGCTGCTGTCGGGTTGCGATCCGTTGATCGCGCGGCGCGTGCTGCCGGCGGATGTGCCGCCGACGATTCCGACGCTTTGGCATGTGCCGAAGGAAGCGCCGCACCTCGCGCAGGAGCTGTTGCGCAACGGCTACGACACCGCCGCCTTCCTCGACAGCGCGCTGCTCGGACCGTCCTTCGGTTTCGCGCGTGGTTTCCAGGAGTTTCAGGGCCCGTCGATGGATCGGCCGGTCGTCGCCGACGAGCAAGGCACGCCAGGGGTCTTCGAACGATTCCGGCATTGGCTCGACGAGCGCGAGCCCGACGCGAACTGGTTCGCGTTCGTGCAGCTGTCCGCGCTCGATCGCACGTGGAGTGAGCACGACGCGGCGGCGGAACGCTTCTTCGAGCCGCGAGCCGAACTCGAGCGCGTGCCGCCGATCGCCGATGCGGGGCACACCTACTTCGCCGTCGCGCGCCACCGCTGGCCCGGCGGCATGTTCACGCTCGGCGAGTACGAAGCGAAGTACGACGGCGCGCTGCACAAGCTCGACGGCGCGCTCGGTCGGTTGCTGCGCGACCTGCGCGCGAGCGGGCACTACGACGACACGACGATCGTGTTCGTGGCGACGAACGGCATCGGGTTCGGCGAGAGCGGCCTGTACCTCGAAAGTGGAATGCTCACCGACGTCGATCTGCACGTTCCGTTCGTCATCAAGCCGGCGGGGCGCGTCGAGTGCCTGCGCGGCAGTGCGACGCGACCGCTCGCGAGCCTGCTCGACCTCGCGCCGACGATCCTCGCCCTCGAGGGCATTCCCGCACCCTCGGACATGCAGGGCGTGTCGCTCGCGCCCGCGCTGCACGACGATCAGCCGGACCTGCGCCGCTTCTTGTTCGCAGGTCAGGGCTGTCAGTACGGCGCGAGCGTCATCGGCCAACGCTGGTGTTTCGAAAGCACGGAGCCCTGGCGCTCCGACGACGGGGGCCTCGTGTATTCGTGGTACGGCGGCGAGCCTCCCGCGAATCCGTTGCCGCGCGAAGTGCTGCACGACCGCGCCAACGACGCGTCGGTCGGACACGCGCAGTCCGCGCCCTTCGACGCCGAACTGATCGCGACGATGCGCGCCGCGGCGCAACGTTGGAACGCCGACGTCGAGCGCTTGCGCAGACGCTTGAGTCCGGCGGAATGGAACGCGGCGCCGTCGAGTGCGCCCGAAGCGCCGGTGCGTTGAGGCGTTGACGTGAACAGTCTCGGGGGCGAGGTGAGCGGCACGGGACTCGACGTCGGTTTCGTTTGCCGAAGCTGGGCGCTCGAGCGCGGTGCGGTCGAGGAACACAGCCTCGAACTCGCGCGCGGTTTGGCGGCGCGCGGCCATCGCGTGCACGTGTTGTGCCTCGACGAGCGCGGCGCGAGCGCGCCCTATGCGACGCAAATCGAAGTCATCGACGGTGTCGACGTGCGACGTATGGCCTGTGGCGCAGCTGCTCAGAGCGCGTTGGCCGATCTCGTCGTCGACGCACGCGCCGACAACGTGGTGACGGCTTGGCTCGCGGAAGTTCCCTGCGACGTCGTGCACGTGCATCACCTCGCGGGCTTCGGCGCGGGAGCCTTGCGAGCAATAGCGGCACTCGGACGGCCGCTGGTCGTAACGCTCCACGACTACTGGCTGCTGTGCCCGCGCGAGCAGATGTGCAGCGCGAGCGGCGAGCTGTGCGCGCAACCGTTGGCGAGCGTGTGCGGCCCGTGCTTGGCGCGGACCTGGCCGCAGCTGCTGCCGTCGAAGGGGGCGGACCGACGCGGCCGGGAGAGTCGTTCAGCGCGTGATACCAGGACTCATTGGCGTTGGCGTGGTGATTATACATGCTCCAGATCACGTCGCGGCCGTCACGGCTGATATAGAGATATTTGGCGCGCGGCGAGAATC
>CAYHRR010000512.1:0-1479 GCA_964358875.1 uncultured Planctomycetaceae bacterium
TGGCGCGCAGCGTGCGCGTGCCTTCGTCGAACTCGCCGTCGCGCATGCGCCGCATCAAGTCCAAGCTCTCGGCCGCTGAGCGCTCGCGGAACGGACTCGACCGACCGGCCTCGGTCAACGTTCCACGGTGCTCGCGCATCTGCTCCGCGCTCAAGTCGCAGACGTAGGCCTTGCCCTTGCGCACGAGTTCCTCCGCAAAGGCGTAGATCGAGTCGAAGAAACCGGACGCGAAGTACAAGCGCTCGCCCCAATCGAAACCGAGCCACTTGACGTCGCGCTGGATCGACTCGATGTACTCGAGTTCTTCCGTTTCAGGATTCGTGTCGTCGAAGCGCAGGTTGCAGTGGCCGTCGAAGCGACGCGCGAGCCCGAAATTCAGGCAGATCGATTTGACGTGACCGAGGTGCAAATACCCGTTGGGCTCGGGAGGAAAGCGCGTGTGCACGCGCGCTCCATGGCGACCCGCCGCGCGGTCCGCTTGCACACGCTCCTCCACGAAATTGAGTTTCTCGGGGGCAGGAGTGCCGGGCACTTCGGCGGGCGGTGTGGGATTCGTCGATGTCATGGCTGGAGCGATGCGGCGTGGTCCGGCGTGGCGGGCGAGCACTCTAACGCTGCCTTCGTTGAGCCGCGAGCGCCGACGAAACAGCCCCGCTGCTCGTGAGGCGAGCAGCGGGGCCGGGTCGATGCGCGCGCGACTACTTCGTGCCGAGGATCTCGTCGATCATCCCGTTCATGTCGGCGTCATCGCTGCCGATCTCTCTGGCCTTCGTCGCGTACTGCTTGGCGCGCGCTTCGTCGTTCAGGTGCTTCGAGCACCAGAAGGCGGAAATCGCGTGGAGCCGGAAGTTGCGTTCCTTGTCCTTCCACGGTCCGAGCGCGTCGAGTGCGTCCAAGGCTGTCAGCGCCGCCTTGGCGTCGTCGTCGCTCTGCACGGTCTGGTACTGGGACTCGAGCACGATCTCGAGCAGTCCCTCCGCGTTCTTGGGATCGAGTTCCCGCGCGGCCGTGTTGAGCAGCTCGTCGGCGACGCCGAATTTGAGCAACGCGACGACCGCGCGCTTCTTGCGTCCTTGCGCGTTGTCCTTGTCGAAATCGAGCGCTGCCTTCAGCGGCTCGATCAACGACTTCGCGGCGAAGCTGTCCTTGCCCATCGCTTCGAAGGCCGTGGCCAGGCTGTCCCAAGCCGCGTCCTTGGCGGCCGCTGTCGCCGACTTCCAGGCCTCGATGAGGCGCTTGCCTTCAGCGACGTCCTTCTTGCCCTTCGTGCGCAACTCCGCGACGTGCTCGACGTACTTCGCCGGACCGCCGGCCTGATAACCGGTCTGACCGAAGACATCGCCCTCGGGTGTCATCAGAAGGATCGTCGGAAAGCCCTCGACGGAGTACTTCTCCGACAGCTCCTTGTTGCGCTTGGGATTCGGCACTTTGGCGATGATCTCCTCCTTATGAGGAAAATCGAGCGCGACGAGGACGAAG
>CAYHRR010000512.1:1489-3436 GCA_964358875.1 uncultured Planctomycetaceae bacterium
CCGTGAGAAATTCTTCGTGCGCAAAAACCTCGGCGTCGAGCTTCTTGCACCAACCGCACCAGTCGGATCCGGTGAAGTCGACGAACAGGTCCTTCTTCTCGGCCAGGGCGACCTTGACGGCTTCGTCGTAGTCGGCGATCCAGCCTTCGCCTGCACGGGCGATCGAAACGGTGGCGAGCGTACCCAGCATTCCAAGGGCCGCGGCGCGGAGGGTCGAGAGCATGGGGTTCCTTGTGGAGTTCTAAGTGGCGGTCGAAGCTCCTGCGCGCGACGGCGGCGCGGAAGCGTCAACCCGTAAGGGCGGGCATCCTAGCGAGCCGTGCGCGGAGCCAAAGGGGCGCGGGCGAACTTACGTGGACCGTGTCGGCCGCGCCGGAGCAGACCACGGGCGGCCGCGTACCCGGACGGAATTGCCGAGCGGCGTAGCGGCGACGCAGGATTCGCTGCTGCGTGCGTCGAGTGGCTGTGCCGGAGCAGTCGATACGGCGCGCCAGAGGTAATCCGCATGACCGCCCCGCCCACACGAGTCCTTTTCATCGACGACAGCCCGACCCAACTCAGGGCGGCCGCGGCAGCGCTGACGAAGTCAGGCTGCGAAGTGCACTCGGCACTGAACATCGCCGAAGCGGAGCGCTCGCTCGCCAACGTCGACGTCGTGCTCGTCGACTACAACATGCCGGGGATCAGCGGCGTCGAGACCTTGCGCGTCCTGAAGTCCAAACTCGCACCGAACGCGGTCGCGCCGAAGTTCTACCTCTACACGACCGATCCGAGCGCGGCGAAGTCGTACCGCGACATGGGCTTCGACGGCCTTTTCGTGCTCAAAGGCGACATCAGCGCACTCGTCAAGCAAATGGACTCCGTCGTGCGACTGTTGAAGCTGCAGAGTCTGCGCCCGGCAGTGTGAGCGCGCTCGCGCTTCCATCCCCCACGTCCGTCGCAACTCGTAGCGGCACGTCGCCGATCGTTCGTGCACTCGGCGCGTCGCACGGGACGCGAACGCGCGACGACGCGCTCATCGACACTTAGTGCAGCTCGGAATGGTCGCGTCGAAGACGCGGCGTGAGGTGGAGCGCGAAACGCACTGAGCCGAACAGCGCCGGCGCCGCCGACAAAATCGAAACCGCGACGGGGCACAGAACGACGTTGACGCTTCGAGCACACGGCGCGACGAACGCTCAGTAGAAGCGCGCGCTCAGCCCGACGAAAACCTCGTCACGCGAGCGCTCGCCCGTGCTCCACCAGGTGACGCTCGGACCGAGGGATGCGTAGCTCGTGTACCACCATTCCAGCCCGACGCCGAAGTATGTGCCGGTCGCATCGCGCGTCGTGACGCTTGCTGCGCTCGATTCTTCCTCGCGCCACATCCAACCGCCGCGCACGTAGGCGCCGAGCGGCGCTTCGACGAGCCGCGTCGAAACGCGAACACCGGTGCCGATGCGCAGGACATCGAGTTCCTCGGGCAACGCGCCGCCGCCTGCATCGACGTCGTGCTGCGACCATTGACCGTTCAACTCCCACGAAACGACGAGCGCATCGGCGTTCAAATCGAAACCACCGGCCGCCGACCAGCCCCAGGCGTCCTGGATTCCCGACGCGCTGTCAGCCTCGACAACGCCGCCACCGAGTTCGAGCCACTCGCGCGGGCACTCGGGTTGCACTGCGGTGCACGCGCCCAGTGTTGCAAGCCAAGCGCCGGCGAGCCCTCGTGCAGAAACCCAACGGTCGAAGCCTCGAATGCCCATCGCGATTCCGAGTCTAGCTTGCGCGGCGTCGAGCGTCGGCGTGGCGGCACTTCTCAGTCGCAACTGCGAGCGCCTTCGCACCTGCGCGTGCGCACAAGCGCACGTTGCGCGTGGCCGTAGCGGTCCCGATCCGTGCACGCGATGCGCTTGCAATGCAGCGCTTCTCAAGCGCGGCCGTGCCGGTAGGTATGACGCCGTCGAA
>CAYHRR010000513.1:0-3426 GCA_964358875.1 uncultured Planctomycetaceae bacterium
GCGAGCCAGCGTTCGACGCGCGGCAGTTGGTGCAGTCCGATCGCGGCCTGCAGGTCCATCATGTTGTATTTGAAGCCGAGCTCGACGACCGAGTAGTGCTTGTAGCCGTCGTCGGAGAAGCGCTTCCAGGCGTCCTTCGACATGCCGTGCAGCGCGAGCATCTTCAGTCGCGCGGCGTGCTCGTCATTGCGCGTGAGCACCATGCCGCCTTCGCCGGTCGTGATGTTCTTCGTCGCATAGAACGAGAAGCAGCCGAATTCGCCGAAGGTGCCCGCCTTGCGGCCGTGGTATTCGGTTTCGATCGCGTGCGCGCAGTCTTCGATCAGCGCGAGATCGCGGCGCTTGGCGATGTCGCACAACGCGTCCATGTCGCAGGCGCGGCCGGCGAAATGCACCGGCAGGAGCGCGCGTGTCCGCGGCGACAGCACGCGCTCGATCGCATTCGGATCGATGTTCATCGTGCGCGGATCGATGTCGGCGAGCACCGGCGTCGCGCCGGCGTGCAGGATCGCGTTGACCGTCGCGCAGAACGTCATCGGCGTCGTGATCACTTCGTCGCCGGGTTTGAGATCGGCCGCGAGGATCGACAGGTGCAGCGCGGCCGTGCACGAGTGCATGGCAACGGCGTGCGGCGCGCCTTTGAACGCCGCGAAATCGCGCTCGAGCTGAGCGACCTTCGGTCCGGTGCCGAGCCAACACTTGCGCAGGCTGTCGACGACTTCGGCGATCTCAGGCTCTTCGATCGTCGGCTTGCCGAAGACCAGGAAACGATCCTTGGAACGAACGGGGCGAAGCTGCGTCGAGGGCTTGTTCATAGTGCGTCCGCGCGGAGCGGGAGGCGGAGTCTAGGAGTGCCGCAGCGAGCGCGCGAGCGCGCAAAACGCGCGACGGCGAGGCGTGAATTCAGCGGGCTCGCTGCGTAGGCTGCGCCGCGCGTGGAGCCGCCTTTGAAGATCGCGCATGTCGACGCCGAGACGGGCTTTTCCGGCGGCGAAGTGCAGGTGTTCACGTTGATCGAAGGGCTGCGCCGCGCCGGCTGGAGCAACGTTCTGTTCGCGCCGCCGGGTTCGCGCTGCCAGGCGCGCGCGAAGGAACTGGGCGTCGAGTTCGGTGCCGTGGTGATGCGCAACGACCTCGATGCCGCGGCCGTGCTCGAGCTCAAGCGCGGCTTCGAACGCAGCGGCGCAGCGCTGGCTCATTTGCACACCGGGCGCGCGACGTGGCTCGGCGGCTGGGCCGCGCGCATCGCGGGCATTCCGGCGCTGACGACGCGGCGCATGGATCGTGAAGTGAAGCCGGGCATGCGCACGAAAATCGTGCACGAGACACTGACGCGGCGCACCGTCGCGATTTCGCCGGCGGTCGCGGAGTGCTTGCGCGCCGGCGGCGTGCCGAGCGAACGCGTGCGCACGATTGCGAGTGCGGTCGATCCGGCGCAGTTGCGTGCGAAGCGCGGGCGCGACGACGTGCGCCGCGAACTCGGCGTCGCCGACGAACGCGTCGTGCTGCTCACCAGCGGCGCGCTCGTGCGACGCAAGGGCCTCGACGTGTTGCTGGATGCGCTTGCGCAAGCCGCCTTCGCGAGCGCGGCGTGGTCGTTGTGGATCGCCGGAGACGGCGCAGAGCGCGAGGCGCTCGAACAGCGTGCGCGCGAGCTCACGCTCGAAGGAAACGTGCACTTTCTCGGCCGTCGCGACGACATTCCCGAGCTGCTCAACGCGTGCGATGCGGTCGTCATGCCGTCGCGTCGTGAGGGCCTCGGCGTCGCGGCGCTCGAAGCGATGGCGGCCTGCCGCGCGGTCGTCGCGACGAAGGTGGGAGGGCTCGCAAGCACCGTTGTCGACGGCGAGACGGGCTTGCTCGTTGCAGCGGACGACGCATCCGCGCTCGCGCTCGCACTGCGCCGCGTTGTCGCCGACGCCGCGCTGCGCAAGCGCCTCGGCGAAGCGGGCCGTGCTCGACTTTCCCAGGGCTTCTTGGCCGAGCAAATGGTCGACGCCTACGCCGCGCTGTATCGCGAAGTGCTCGCGGAGGCGCAGCGATGAGCGAACGAACGAAGCTGTCCGCGTGCATCATCACGTTCAACGAAGAGGACCGCATCGAGGACTGTCTCCGTGCGCTCGACTTCTGCGACGAGCGCTTGGTCGTCGATTCGCACTCGACCGACCGCACGCGCGAACTCGCGGCGGCGCACGGCGCGCGCGTGATCGAGCGCGCTTGGCCCGGACACGTGAATCAGAAAGAGTTCACGATCCGCGCCGCGCAGAACGAGTGGGTGCTGTGCATCGATGCCGACGAACGTGTGACGCCGGAGCTGAAAGCCGAGATCATCGCGCTGCGCGACGGCGGCTTCGCAGAGCGCGCGGGCTGGAGCTTTCCGCGCAAGACCTTTTATCTCGGCGCGTTCATCGAGCACGGCCTGTGGTACCCCGATCGCCAGCTGCGCTTGTTCGATCGCCGGCGCGGCAAGTGGGCCGGTCACGATCCGCACGACAAGGTCGAACTCGAGGGCACGCCCGGGAAGTTGCGCGGCGATTTGCTGCACTACAGCTACCGCGACTTCGACGACCACCTGCGCACGATCGACAAGTACACGACGATCATGGCCGACGGCATGTTCACGCGCGGCCGCCGCGCGAACGCGCTCGACCTCGTCACGCATTCGGCAGCGCGATTCGCGCGCTCGTATTTCCTGAAGCTCGGCTTCCTCGACGGCTGGCGCGGCCTGCTCGTCGCCTGCACGGCGGCGTACTACGCGCATTTGAAGTACGCGAAGCTGCTCGTGCGCCAACGCACGGCGAAGTGAGCTCGCGTGCGCGATGGCGACGCCGCTGGTACGGCAGCTCTGACTCGCGGCGCTCGGCATCGCGCTGCCATACCCAAAGCTCAGCCTGAGCAATGGATGGCGCTGACCGCGGCCTGCCGCGGCGATCCACCAGGGAAGTACGACGCGCGTCCTCAAGGCGCTGAACGTCGGTTTCGGGTTGTGCAAGGGCCGTATCCGTGAGGTCCAGAGTGATTACGGCCCGAACAGCAGCAACTAAGGGCCGTAACGACAAAAAAACCGGCTAGACAACGGGCCGGAGCAGTCGATACTCGGGCCATGCACGCGATCCCTATCCAAGATCTGAAGTCGAATCTCTCCGCCTACATCGCGATGGCCGAGGCCGGAGAAGCGATCGTCATCACTCGCCACGGCCGGCCGATCGCGCGACTGACGACGACCGACTCGGCACACACCCGTGTCGGGGCGCGCTTTGGAAAGGGCAGCTTGGCCCCGGCGCACCTCGGAGGCCTCGGTGGTCGCGCGCTCAAGGCGCTCGACGAAGATCGGCGCGACCGACTCGACGGGCCGCTGTGACGACGCGTCGCGTCTATCTCGACACCAGCGCCTACGTCGCGTCGCTCGTCGACGAGGCGGGTGCC
>CAYHRR010000514.1:0-3425 GCA_964358875.1 uncultured Planctomycetaceae bacterium
GAAGAAGGACGCGAACAAGTAGTTCGACGTCTTCACTTCGAAACACAGCGGGCCCCGCGAATCGTCGCGCGGCCCGCTTGGTTTGCGCTCGTAGCTGCGCGCGTCACTTGCCGAGCTTGGCCTTCGCGCGCGCGACCGAGGTCGTGTAGTTCAAGTTCGGCTTGCGCGGCAGTTGATTGGCGGTCTCGTACTGCACGAGGGCCGAAGCGAGATCGCCCTTGACCTCGTAGCACAGGCCGAGCGCGAAGTGCGCGTACTCGTCATCGACGTCGTCCATCAGCGCCTGCTTGAAGGCCGTCATCGCCATGTCCCACTGGTTGTTGCGGAAGGCGCGCACGCCCGCCTCGCAGTAGCGATTCGCCGAGGCCTCGACGATGTACTGCTCCTGCTCGCCCGAGACCGACGACGGCACCGTGACGACGGCTTCGACCGGACCGCGCGCGACGCGCTGTACCGCCCCGCACGACGTTCCGAAAACCGCTGCGCTCAAAACCACCGCGGCCGCGCTCAGCGCGCCACGACTCCACGACACTTGCTGCTTCATCCGCCCCTCGCTTCGCATTCGATTCGATCCGTAAAACGCGGCGCATTCTGCGATCGCCGCGCGCGCTTCACAACCGTCCGGAACGCTTGATCTCGAGGTACTGCTCGGCGAGCGCCGCCGGCAAGCGCGAAGGCACGACGTCGAGCGTGAGCACGCCGCGGCCGCGCAGTCGATCGAGCGAGGCGCGCCGCGCTTGCACGTAGCCCAACGCCGAACAGTGCGCCAAGGCCGCCTCGCGCCCGCGGATCGGCGCCTCGAGCATGCGTTCGACGCTCGTCTCGCGCAGGCTGGCGAGCACGACGAGATGACGGCGCCGCAACAATTCGAGGGCCGGACGCAAGTCCTCCTCGTCCTCGTCGCGTTGGTTGGTCAGCACGATCACCAGCGAGCGCCGCGTCTGGTGCGCCTTCAAACGCGTCGCCGCCTCGATGAAATCCGACGGTTCGAGCGTCGTGTCGAGGTCGTACACCGCGTTGAGCAAGGTCGGCAGGCTCGACTTGCCCTTGATCGGCGGCAGGCGCCGCTCGACGCCTCCGAAGGTCACCAAACTCACGGAATCGCCTTGGCGCAGCGCGATGTACGCGACGAGCAGCAGGGCGTTGAGGCAGTGGTCGAAGTAGGCGAGGTCGCCGTCGATGGCGCGCATGCGCCGGCCGCAATCGAGCAGGAACACGAGCTGCTGATCGCGCTCTTCCTGATATTCGCGCGCGATCGGGCGACGGCGGCGCGAGGTCGCCTTCCAGTCGATTTGGCGCAGCATGTCGCCGACTTGGTAGTCGCGCAGTTGGCGGAAATCGAAGCCCTCGCCGCGCCGTTGACGGCGCCGGATGCCCATCAGGGCGATGCGGTTTTCGAGCGCGTGCAGCGTGAAGCCCGCGATCGCGGCGAAGTCCGGGTAGATGCGGATTTCCGTCGGCGGCAGCGGCAGTTCGCGGCGTTGCCAAAGCCGCAACGGCGATTCGCGCAGCAACTCGACCGGTCCGAAACGCGCCGTTCCGCGGCGCAACGCGCGCAGGCGATAGACGTGCTCGGCAGCGCTCGAGGGCGGCAGGTCGATGTCGTACGGAAGGCCCTCGGCCGTCGTCCGGTCCGGATAGTGATCGAACACCGCGACGCGCTCGCGCCGCGCACCGCTGTTCTTCACGACCAAGGTGAGCTCGGTCCACGCGCCGAGCGCCATCGACGTCGGCGCGCGGCGCTCGACTTCGAGCGGCGCGCGCCGCGAGGCGTCGACCGCGTCGGCGAGCGCCGTCGCCGCAAGGATCACGCCGACGGCGACCCACACTCCGCCGAGCGTCGGCAGGAAACTCGCCGCCAGCGCGAGCGCGGTCCACGCGCCGGCGGCATAGAGCAAGATCCTGGTCGGCCTCATTCGCGCGGCGCTTCGACCTTCTGCAAGACGGCCTTCAGCACTTGGTCGGTCGAAATGCCTTCGAGTTCGAGTTCCGGCGCCAAGGTCAAACGGTGGCGCAGCACCGGCGTCGCTACGGCCTTGATGTCGTCGGGCGTCACGAACGAACGACCTTCGAGCAAGGCCTTGGAACGCGCGACGCGCACCAACGCGATCGCGCCGCGCGGCCCGGCCCCCATCGCGACGCCGCGCCAGGTGCGCGTCTCGCGCGCCACGCGCACGGCGTACTCGCGCACGCGCTCGCGCACCGTCAACTTGGCGACGATGCGCTGCAGTTCGAGCACTTCCGCGACGGTCGAAACTTGCTCGACGCGACTGACGTCGAGCTGATCGCCGACGCGCCCCGAGGTGACGAGTTCGACGACGCGCGTCTCCTCTTCGAGCGTCGGATAGCCGACGACCATCTTCAGCAGGAAGCGGTCGAGCTGCGCTTCGGGCAACGGATACGTGCCCTCCTGCTCGATCGGATTCTGCGTGGCGAGCGTCATGAACGGCGGATCGAGTCGATTGGGCTCGCCTTCGATCGTGATCTGCCCTTCCTGCATCACTTCGAGCAGCGCCGACTGCGTTTTCGCCGAAGCGCGGTTGATCTCGTCGGCGAGCAGCAGGTTGGTGAAGGCCGGTCCGCGGCGCAGCCGGAACGCGCTCGTCGCGCCGTCGAACACGACGTGGCCGGTGACGTCGCTCGGCATCAAGTCCGGCGTGAACTGCACGCGCGCGAACTTGCCGCCGAAGGTGCGTGATAGGGCCAACACGAGCAGCGTCTTGCCGAGCCCGGGCACGCCTTCGATCAACACGTGACCCGCCGCGAGGAAGGCCAACAAGACCTGCTCGACTTCGTCGGCCTGACCGATGACGACCTTGGCGATCTCGGCGCGCATGCGCCGCACGCGTTCGGTCGCGAGCGCGACCTCTTCATCGGTGACGGACGGCAATTCGACATCGGTCATAGTGCGTTCCTCAGCATGTGGAGATCGCGGACGACGAGTTCCAGCTCGGCCTCCGCGACGTCCTTGGTTTCGAGCGCGCGCTCGACGCGCCTCGCGTCGAGACGTGAAATTTCCGACAGAGCTCTGGTCAGTTGCTCACGCGGCAAATCGGCGAGGTCGGGCCGCGTGACGTGCAGCTTGCGGCGCAGTTCCTTGCGCGGCGCTTCGAGCAACGCCGCCGTCGCGCCGTGACGCACGAGGAACTCGCCGGTCGCGTACACGTGCTCGGAGAAATCGCGGCGCACGTCGTCGAGCGCGACGAGCGGAGGTCCGAAACGTGCACCGACGCGTGCGAAGTACAGCGCAATCGCGACGCCGGCACTCACGAGCACCATCCAGCCGTAGCGCGCGATCAAAGTCAGCAAGCCGGGCGCGCGTTCGCCGTACACGAGCAACGCGCCGGCGCGCGGGCCATCGAGCTGCGCGAGCCGCCACAAGGCCTCGGCGTGATCGTGCTCGCCCAGTCCCTTGCGCACGATCC
>CAYHRR010000515.1:0-3370 GCA_964358875.1 uncultured Planctomycetaceae bacterium
ATCACACGCGCGAGTACGTGCCGATCCTCGCGAGCGGCGCGCGCGTGAAGCCCGGCGCCGCGCTCGGCACGCGCACGAGCTTCGCCGACATCGGCGCGACCGTCGAAGAAGCCTTCGGCCTCGCGCCGCACGCGCCGGGCAAGTCCTTCTTTCGCGAGCTGCAATGACAAGCGCCTCGTTGCCGTATCCAACCAAGCATGCGTGGGTCATTGCGGCGCTGCGTGAACTGAGCGACATCCGAATCTTCTTTTTTTCGTGTTGGCACGGGGCTTGTTGGGGGGGCTAGTGTCCGAACGGTTCTGAATGCAAAAACCGCTTCCCGTGGAGAACTCATGCTCGCTCGGACTTCCGCGCTGTTGATCGTCGGCGTCGTTACCGCATCGCTCTTCGCATCTCCTGCAACACTCGTTGGTGGATGCGCAACTCAGGTTGAGCTCACGGACGGCGTCTGGCACCTGAAGTGCTCACCCGGCGATCCCGCCACTACGCCGTGCGATCACGTGTTCGAAGAGATCGACGACGGTATCTCGTTCGAAACCTGCGCATGCGCTGGCCAGAGCACTCCGGAGTGCTGCCACGCGGGGATCATCTGGGTCGAGGGTTCTCAAATGGCGACCGGCGCGTGGGGATTTTGTTGGAACAGTCACCACACTTCCTGCAAGCACGGGGAATGTCTCGTCAAGTACGTGTCGACCAACGTCTACGACGCGCATTGTCAATAGACCGCGCGCAAGCAAGCGTTTCCGCACTTGCGAAATGGATGCAAACTCATTGAAGGCTCGAGCAGTCGTGGGTGTCGCTGTAGCGCTCGTCATCGGCGCGTACTTGATTCGGTGGTTCCTGGTTCCCTCGCCGGCTGCCGCGACATCGCACGCTGAGCCGTCGCCGTCCGAGCGTGCCGCGGCGGCGACCTCAACGGATTCTGCAGCAACGTTCGAGGCGACGACGTTTCGAGCACCTACAACTGACGACTCGGCGCAAGGTGCGGCGGCAATGGGGAGCGCGACATTGAGTGTCTTCGATGGCTCAGGGCACTCGATAGCACAGGCCGCGGCCTACGAGATCGGCGTGAACGGCAAGCTGCACGTCGGCAGGACGGACGCCGCAGGCAGACTTGCGTGCGACAAGCCGACGTGGGGGCCAAACGTGCGGCTAGTTATCGTTGCGACCGGGTTCGCAACGCTAGATCTCGAAGTTGCGGACTCAACGCCTCGGCATCTCGATGCCGTGCTCGTCAGCGAAGGCACGATCCGTGGGCGTGTTCTAACAGCGTCCGGCCTTCCTCCCCCGGTCCCAATCACGGTCATCGCCAAGCGCGGCGGAGTTCCGCTCGATCAGCACGACTGGGTTCGAGGCTACTTCGCTGCCGATCCTTCGGTTGCACGTGCCACGACGGACGAGCGCGGGGAGTTCCGGATCGTCGGACTCGCGCGCAACGCGAAATACGCCTTGTTCGCCGGCGGGCCCAGCTGGCTGATGGAACAGCCGAAGCTCGATATCGCCTGTGACGTTGAGCCCGTCGCGTTGATTGTCGAACATGTGCTCGCCGTCACCTTCATTGTTCGCGACAAGGGAACCGGTCAACCGCTCCTGATGTCGCCGGAGTCGTGGAAGGCTACGCGACTGACGCGCGGCATCGAGAGTTCGGCGCAGCGCACGTTGCCCTTTGCCGGCACAGTGAGCGCGTTTCTTGCGGGTGTGCCCTTCGCAGCGGAACGGGCTCCGCGCAATCGTGTGACGCATATCGTCGTCGGCGACGACGATTCCAAGACCGCCGGACCGATCGTGGTGCGCATCACGGTTCCCGGTACGAGCGAAGTTGAAGCCCGAGCGGTTGCAACGTCCATTGAGCACGGAATCCCGGAGGTCGATGTCTGGGTGCCGTACTCGGATGTCAAACGCGGGTCGCTACGAGTCGTGTTCATCGGGGAGCCGACCGGCGGTTGGCGTGCAGCGCAGCACGCGGTGTCGCCGCTGCAGCTTCGAATGGAGAGTGGGGACGGCAAGGGGCTCGTCTACTCCATGGCAGAACCAACGACAACGGATCTCGTCCTGCGTGATATTCCCGTGGGTGACTACACCGCGTGGTTCGTCGCTCACGGAGCCGGTTTCAGGTTTCCCGCAATCGCGGAGAGCACGTTGCCGGTCACGATTCGTGAAGAAGATGAAGCGCAACTCGCAATCGACTTGACCGGCACCGGTTCGATCGACTTCGACGTGGTCGACGAGCAGGGCCGACCTTTCGAGGGATTGCTGCGTTACGTGCTCCGGCGTCTCGAACCAACTCCGCATGAGGCCATCGGAGGGATCAGGGCGCCGCCGTATAGCATGTCGTGCCTTGCGCCAGGCATGTACGAGGTCGAGTCGGTGCTGCTGACACCGTCCGCTTCAAGCGAGAGGAACTCGAATCGGTTCGAAGTCCGGATCGGGGAGACGACCAAAGTCGGCATCCGCATCGCATCGCACTGAAGCGGAGATTCACGGCGCGCGGTGAAACCTCGGCCGCGGCGCGTGGCGGCACGAGCGCGCCGACATCGGTCGGCTACACTCCCGCGCCAATGCGTGCGCAAAAAGAAGCTCGGCCTTGGCGCAACAGTGTCGGCTCGTCGTTCCCGGCGTCGCTGCGCGCCGGCATCGTCGGAGATTGAACATGGACGTCCGCACGATCATCGCTGCGAAGCGCGACGGCGGGCGCTTGAGCGAGGCGCAGATCCAAGAGTTCATGCGCGGCTATGTCGCGGGCGAGATCCACGACTACCACGCGGCCGCGCTGTTGATGGCGATCTTCATTCACGGCATGCGCGATGACGAGCTCGCGACGTGGGCCAACGCGATGCTGCACTCGGGGCGCGTGATGCGCTTTCCGAACATCGCGCGGCCGAAGGTCGACAAGCATTCGACAGGCGGCATCGGCGACAAGGTTTCGATTCCGCTCGCGCCGGCGGCGGCGGTGTGCGGACTCGCGGTGCCGATGATTTCGGGTCGCGGCCTCGGTCACACCGGCGGCACGCTCGACAAGCTCGAAGCGATCCCCGGCTTTCGAACGCAGCTTTCGGCCGAGGAATTCGAGCGTTGTCTCGAACGCACGGGCGTTGCGCTCGGCGGACAGACGGCCGACCTCGTTCCGGCGGATCGCAAGCTCTACGCGCTGCGCGACGTCACCGGCCTCGTCGAATCGATCCCGCTGATCGCGAGTTCGATCATGTCGAAGAAGCTCGCCGAAGGCCTCGATGCGCTCGTGCTCGACGTCAAGGTCGGGCGTGCCGCCTTCATGCCGACGATCGAGGCCGCCCGCGAGCTCGCGCGCCGCATGATCGCCGTCGGGACCCGTACGGGCGTCCGTACGCACGCGGTGCTGACGCGCATGGAG
>CAYHRR010000516.1:0-3357 GCA_964358875.1 uncultured Planctomycetaceae bacterium
TCCGCACGCCGATGAACGGCGTGATCGGCATGACCAGCCTGCTGCTCGAAACGAAGCTCGACACGGAGCAACGCGAACTCGCCGAGACGGTGATGCACTCCGCGGACGGTCTGCTCACGATCATCAACGACATCCTCGACTTCTCGAAGATCGAGGCCGGGCACCTCGAGATGGAATCGCTCGACTTCGACGTGCGTCCGGTGGTCGAGGAGACGATGGACCTGCTCGCGCACAAGGCCGAGAAGAAGGGCCTCGAGCTGGCCTGCTTGATCCACTCGAACGTGCCCGCCTTCGTGCGCGGCGACCCCAATCGCCTGCGTCAGATCCTGCTCAACCTGATCTCCAACTCGATCAAGTTCACGGACACGGGCGAGGTCGTGTTGACCGTCGGTCTGGTGCGCGAGGACGAGCGCAAGGCCGAATTGCGCTTCTCGATCAGCGACACGGGCATCGGCATTCCGCCCGAGCGCCGCGATCGTCTGTTCAAGTCGTTCAGCCAAGTCGACGCCTCGACCACGCGCAAGTTCGGCGGCACGGGCTTGGGCCTGGCCATCTCCAAGCAGCTCGTCGAAATGATGGGCGGCGCGGTCACCGTCGAGAGCGAAGTCGGCAAGGGCTCGACGTTCCACTTCACGGTCGTGCTCGACAAACAGGAGGAGCGGCGCGCCGTGGCGCGCGCGCTGCCGATTCATCTGCGCAAGTTGCGTGTCCTCGTCGTCGACGACAACGCCACGAACCGCAAGTTGCTGCGCATGCAATTGGCCTCATGGGGCTGCAAACACCACGAAGTTCCCGGGGCGGCCGAAGCGCTCGATGCTATGCGCGAGGCGCAAGCCGCGGGACGCCCCTACTCGCTCGCGCTGATCGACTACCAGATGCCCGACATGGACGGCGAGGAGCTCGCGCGGCTCGTCAAGTCGGACTCGCTGATCGCCGGCGTGCCGCTGGTCATGCTGACCTCGGTCAGCGGCCTGGGCGAAGTCGCGCGCATGGAGAACGTCGGGTGCGCGGCGTACCTCACCAAACCGATCAAGCAATCGCAGCTCTTCGATTGCATCGCCACCGTCATGGCCGCTCCGCAAATTCCGGCGCGCTTGGGCCAAACGCACATCATCACCAAACACTCGCTCGACCAGATGCGCGCGCGGGAGAAGCTGCGCATCCTCGTCGCCGAGGACAACCTCGTGAATCAGAAGGTCGCGGCGCGCACGCTCGAGAAACTCGGCTTCCGCTGCGAAATCGCGAGCAACGGTCAGGAGGCGATCGACGCGCTGGCGCGCGCGCACTTCGACTTGGTGTTGATGGATTGCCAAATGCCGGTGCTCGACGGATTTGCAGCGACGCGCAGCATTCGCGCCGCTGAGGTCGGCGGCGACAAGCATCTTCCGATCGTCGCGATGACCGCCAACGCGATGGTCGGCGATCGCGAGCAGTGCATCGCAGCCGGCATGGACGACTACGTCGCCAAGCCCTTCAATCCCAATGCCCTCGTCACGGTGATCGAGCGCTGGACCGCTGCAGCACGCGTATCCGAGGCGAATGCGTGGCACGATCTCGCGCCTGATTCCGAAACTGCCGGCGCAGCAGCGGCGCGTACCACGGATGCTCCCACGGACGCGGACATCGAGGCGCTCCTCGAACGCGGGCCCGACCTCATGCAAGCGCTCGATCGAGCGATGCGCGGCGGTGATTCGACGGCGCTCGAGTCGGCTTGCAGCGAGCTGCACAAACTGTGCAAACGCCTGGGCGCGGCCACGCTGGCAGGAATGCTCGACGAAGTCGGTACGACGGCACCGGTCGATGTCGCGACGCGGGAAGCGATGTTGGGTCGCTTGGCCGGCGAGTACGCGCGGGTCGAGCACGCAGCTCGGGCCTGAAGCGCGGCGCAGGCCACGTCTCGCTTCCAGTACGCAGGGCGCGGGGCTACTCCGGCGCACGGGTGCGCCCGCCGATATCGACACGGACCTCGAGCCGCAGTGAGCCGTCGTCGCACCCGTGAACACTTCCTCGCAAAGTCGTGGGCCGTTGTGGATCGCCGCCCTATTGCCTGCCGTCCTATGCGGCGTGTGGCTCAAGTACCGCGTCGACGTGGAGAACGCGCAGGAGCGCTTCGTCACCGAATCGCGCATTCGCGCGAGCGCCGTGAGCGCCGATGTCGAGTCGGCGTTCACGCAGATCTACCACGGCCTGCGCACGATCGCGCGCCTGCCGGGCGTGCGCGCCATCGATCGCTACGCGGAGCACTTCGGCGCCGACGCGCGCACGAGCGTGCAGGAGATCTACAACAACGTCGCTTCGGACGTCGCGATCAGCGAGATCTACATCGTCCCGCTCGATTTCGAGCCGGACAGCGTCGATCCGCACACCGGTGCACTCGGCGCGCCGATCATCGCCTACGACGGGCTGATCATCGGGCGACATCTCGGCCCATCGTCCGAGGAGCACGAGGAACTCGACGAGATCGAAATCTACGAGTACCGCGCGATGAAGGCGCAGCTCGCCTGGATGCGCGAGCATTGCCCCACCGAGAACGACGTCGACGGACTCGACTTGCCTGCGGTGTGCAGCACGGAGGTCGTCACCTGCGACAACTCGCGCTTCTCGCCGTCGCGCCCCGATGACGCGGATCGCTCGGGGCTCGTGTACTCGGTGCCGTTCTTCGGTCCGGCCGGCGAATTGCGCGGCTGTATCTCCGGCGTCGTACTCACGCACGCGCTGCGCGACTTGCTGCCGAGCGGTGATTTCGCCGTCGTCAACGCGACGCTCGATTTCGTCGCGGGCGCCCGAGGAAACGGCGTGTGGCGCTCGAACCTGACCGCAGTGCGTGCCGGCGTCGCCGACACTTCGCTGCCCTACAACGAAGTCCTTCCGCTCGCCGTTCGCGACGACAATGCGCAGTGGATCCTGTGGAGCGGGCGCTCGGAGTCCGACCTCGCAGACGAGGGTCAGTTGCTCGCCGCGCGGGAGTTCGCGCTCGGTGCCGCCGCCGGTGGCTGTCTGCTCGTGCTCGGGCTGTATCTGTTCATCGCCTCGGCGCGCCGCCACCGCGCTGAGATCCTCACGCAAAACCAGCGGCTCGAGTCGCACGTCGAAGAGCGCACGCAGTTACTCGTCACCACGAACGCGCAACTGCGCGACGAGACGCACAAGGCCCAGGCCGCGACCGTCGCCAAGTCGCAGTTCCTCGCCAACATGAGTCACGAGATCCGCACGCCCATGAACGGCGTGATCGGCATGACGGGCCTGCTGCTCGAGACCGAACTCGACAGCGAACAGCGCGAGCTCGCTGAGACGGTGATGCATTCCGCCGACGGCTTGCTCACGATCATCAACGACATCCTCGACTTCTCGAAGATC
>CAYHRR010000517.1:0-1808 GCA_964358875.1 uncultured Planctomycetaceae bacterium
ATCGCGAATAGTTGGCGATGGAGCCTGGCTCCGTATGCTGCGCGCGCGCTGGTGAGGGGCCGGCGTTCCGTGCGGCATTCGGCTTCGAGATCGCTGTTCTTCATCGCGTTCGGCGCTTGCGCTTGGCTCGCGCTGCGTCCGGATACACGCGTCGAGCGGGCGCTCGACGTCGCGCTCGCGCCGACGCGCGTGCTCGGCGAATTGTGCGCGCCGCTGACTTGGTTGCGCGCGCGACGTGTGCATGCGGCGGAGAGTGCGCTCGAAGACAACAAGGAACGCGAGTACGCGCTGCGCCGTGAGCTGCACACGAACGAGCGGCGCGCCGCCGAGCCGACGACGGACGCGCTGCGCCACGGACGGCGCTTCATCCATGTCGAGGTGCTCGACCACCTGTCGGCCTCGTTCGACCGCGTGAGCGTGCGCGTCGACGGCGACGATTGCAGCGGCATCGCGCGCGGCATGCCGGTGACCTGCGGCGATGCCTTCATCGGGCGCATCATCGAAGTCGACGTGCCTGAAGCAGGCCGCGCGATCGTCGAACTCGCGACAGCGAGCACTTTCGCGGTCGGCGCGACGCTGCAAGCGCTCGACGGTGCGCCGGTGCACTGCGTCGCCGGCGGCATGTCGTCGAAGCCGCGCAAGAACGAGGCCTTGTTGCTGTCGCTGTCGATCCCCGACCGGCGGGTGCGTTTGGAGGGCACCGCGCGCGTCGACGAGAGCTTGTCGGTGCTCGCGCGTTTCGGCGCGGAGTCCGACAGTTTCGAACTCGGCGCCGTCGAGGCGCAAAAAGGCGGGCGTTGGGCCGTGCGACCCAAGGTCGACTTTCGCGCAGGCTTGTTCCAACTCGTGATCGTCGCGCCGGAGTCGCTCGCACGCGCGCCCGATGTGCTGCCGCCCGACGAGTTGGCCGACGGAGCATGGTTCGTCGCACGTGCGACTTCGAGCGGCGAGCCGAACGCAGGACGCGAAGGGCTCGAGCTCGCGGCAGGCAGTTGGAACGGTGCGCGCGACGGCGCGGCGTTGGTCGTCGGTGCGCGCCTGATCGGCCGCATCGAACACGCCGGTGCACTGACTTCGGACGCGCGCTTGCTCGGCGATCCCGGGTTCGCGGTCAACGCGCTCGCGCGACTCGATGACCGCGACGCGCCGGTTGTGCTCGGCCGACTCGTTTCGCGTGGACGCGCGCGCGGCGACGCCGCCGCCGACGAAGTCGACTTCGAGTGGAATGCCGTCGTGCCGATCGCCGCAGCGGATGGAGCTTCCAGCGTCCACGCACTGTTGTTCACCGGCTCGGGCGACGGCGGCGTTCCGCGCGGTTTGCTGCTCGGCGAGTGCGAGCTTCCGCTCGTCGGCGGAACGCACATGCTGCGCGTGCGTCAAGGCGTGGACACACGCGACGTCCGTCACGTGTACGTGCGCGAGCTGAACCCGGAGGCGCGACCGTGAAGACCTCGCGTTGGCTCGCGTGGGTGCTCGCGACCGTGTGGTCGGTGTGGTTGAGCGCGGCGCACGGCGCGTTCGCGGCGCAGCTGCAGCGCCCCGAATGGGTGCCGGATTTCGCCATGGTGTTGTTCGTCATCGTCGCGGCGCGCATTGCGACCGATGACTTGCCGAAGTTGGCGATCGCGGCGGCGTTCGCGCGTTGCGCCGTCTCCGTCGATGCTCCAACAGCCATTTTTGCCGGGTTACTTCGGCGTGAGCCTTCGTGGCCGCGTCACGAGCCTTCTCGAGTTCGGCCTGGAGGCGCTGACTCGCCTCAATATGTTTCTCGAGCTCGACATTTTGTCGGGTCGCAACCGAGTGAGCCT
>CAYHRR010000517.1:1818-3356 GCA_964358875.1 uncultured Planctomycetaceae bacterium
TTTTTGCCGGCGTTTTTGGAGCAGCGGTCGTCGCGCGCGGCGCGCGTGCCGTCGTCGACGTTTCCGGCGCCCCGCCGCGCGCCATGCTCGCGCTCGTCGTGACCTGGGGTCTGCACACGTGGCTCGATGTCGTGCACCAAGTGCGCGGCGCCGCGCAATCCGCGCACCTCGCGGCGACGACACCGGACGCGCTCGAACTCGCCGGCGCCGTGGTGCGCGCCTGGCCGACAGCTTTGTCGAGCGCCTTGGCGACCTTGCTGCTCGCGCCGCTCCTCGCGCGCTTGCCCGGCCTTTCGACGCTCACTCAGGATCGGCAATGGCACGTCGTCGCTTCGGCCCGCTGATCGTCGGCGTGGTGCTCGGGCTCGCGCTGCTCGTTGCGCGCCTCGCTCAGGTGCAGATCGGCCAAGGCGAAATTTGGGCCGATCAAGCGGCACATCTCGTGCGCTCGGGCAGCGTCGTGCCTTACGTCCGCGGTCCGATCCTCGACGCGCGCGGGCGCGAACTCGTGCACGACGAGTCGAGCTACGCGGTGATCTTGCGTTACCGCGAATTTCGCCGTGGGCATCCGGTCGGAATCGTCGCGCACGCGCGCTCGACGTTGCTCGGGCGCACGGTCGGCCTGAACGAGACCGTGCACGACATCGTCGATTGGGCGGTGCAGCTCGTCGAATTGACGCCGAACGCGCTCGAGGTTTTCGCGCAGGGCGGCGAGCTCGCGCTCGGTGCAGAGCTCGTGCCTGCGACGGACGATGCCGTGCTCGACGACCGGCGCGCGCGTCGCAATGACGTGCGCTTCTACATCGCGCGCTTGCTCGAGATCGACAGGAGCGAAGCGCCGGCAGTGCGCGAGACGGTGCGTGAACGGCCCGACCTGTCGTGGCTCGAAATCGCCGCGCTGGCGCGCCATTTCGCCGGAGGCGCCGAGGAATTGCGCTCGCGCATGTGCAAGCGCATCGCCGAGTGCAGCGAGGAGCTGGAGCGCCTCGCACAGCAACTCGAACTCGATGCGCGTGCGCGTCCAGAGGCGGGCGCGGAACCTGCATCGCACGAGGATCCGCTCGGCGTGCTGCTCGCGCGTCTCGAAGCTGCGCGCGCGGTCGTCGAAGACGATTCCGCGAGCGACCTGTTCCGCGAGGCGCTCGGTTTTCCGGTAGGGCGCATCGACGTGGCGACGGCGGCGGAAGCGCTCGACTTCGGTTGGCTGTCGCGCGTGCTGCATTGGGACGCGCCGCGCACGTTGCTGTGGTTGACGAGCGCGCGAGTGCGTTGGCGTCAGAGTTTGTTGCTCGGTCAAGCGGAGCGCATCGCGATCGAACTCGAAGCGCGCGCGAAACACGCCGACGCGCCGGAGTTCGTGCTCGGCGCCTGGAGCGAGATGTTCACGCTCGACGACGACGCGCAAGATTGGCGCGTACGGCGCAGTCTCGTGGTGCTCGATCAACTCGAGGCCCTGTTCAACGCGCCGGCAGCCGACAGCGACGGCTCGAATTGTCTGCCGATTCAAGACCCGGAATTTCTCGGCGCGCTCGAGCCGG
>CAYHRR010000518.1:0-3317 GCA_964358875.1 uncultured Planctomycetaceae bacterium
CGAGCGTTCGAAGGCGGCGAGTTCGCGCTCGCCGGCCAGCGCGCGGACCTCGGGACGTTCGAGCAAACGCGCGACGTTGGCCGCCAGCCCACGCTCGCTCGCCGCAAGGTGGGGGAGGTACAGCGCGCGCTCGCCGCCCAGCTCGCCGGCGACCTCGCCGTCTGCTACGAGCTCCTCGTTCGCCAGGATCTCGACCAGGGCGGCGCGTAGCGGTGCAGCCTCGGGCGTCAGTTCGAGCAACTCGGCGGTCTCCGCCACCAGCCGCAGTTCGCCCATCAAGGTGTGGCCGTCGTCGGCGCTCGAGCGCATGACGTGCAGCAGCGCGGCGCGGCAGCGCTCCGGCCCGTCGAGCGCAAAACCGAGCGCGCGCGCGATGCGGTCGGCGATGGCGAAGCCGATGCCGCGCACGGCGCCCGCGAGGCGATAAGGATCGGCGCGCAAGGTCGCTTCGGTCTCCGCGCCGAATTTGCGCAGCACCGCCGCCGCTTGGCGCGGGCCCAGGCCGAGGCTGCGCAGGAACACGTGCGTCTTGTGGCGCGCGTACTCGGCCTGGACGCTCGCGACGAGCCCATCACGGACGCTCTTCCGCAATCCGTGAACCGCCGCCAGCTTCTCCGGCTCGCGCTGGATGACCTCGATCGCGTTGACGCCGAGCGCTTCGACGATGCGCCGCGCCAGGGTTTCGCCGATGCCTTCGAAGGCGTCCGAGGCGAGGTAACGCACCGTTCCGTCGACGCCCAAGGGCGCCAAGGCCGAGTAGCTTTCGAATTGAAATTGCCGGCCGTGGGCGCGGTGTGAACTCCACGCACCGAGCAAACGCAGGCGCTGTCCCGCGCTCGGATGGTCGAGCGCACCGACCGCCGTCACGCGCGATTGACGCCACAAGGATGACGTCTCAGGGTCGTCATAACCCTCTTCCGGAGAGATCTTTAGAACGCTGTACAAGGTCTCCGGACTGTGGAAGGTCACGACCTCGACCACACCTTGGAGCACAGCTCCCGCGGCGCGCGATCCGGCGGCTGGGTTGCGTTCGTCGAGCGGTTCCAAAGCGAACTCCGGTGAGCGCACACGCGACTCGCGGTCTTCCAAGACGCGCGGGTCGCAGGTACCATCTCCCGCCCATTTCAACGCCCCGGACGAGGCAGAGGAAGCGTTCGCTTGACGATCAAGGTTTTGGTTCGACCCAACGAGTCACTCGAGGCGGCATTGCGCCGCTTCAAGCGCCAGTGCAACTACAGCGGCATCTTCCGTCTCGCCAAGGCGAAGACGTGGCACGAGAAGCGCTCGGACAAGCTCCGCCGCGAGCGTCGTGAGCGCCTGCGCACCATCCAACGCGCCGGCCGCATCGCCCGCGACACGATCATGGGCAAGGCGCCGCCGCCGAAGCGCCGCCCGTCGTTCAACTCGGGCCCGCGCTCTTCCTAGCCCTGGCCGCGCAATCCACGCCACGCCGTCGTGAGCCCAGCTCGCGGCGGCGTGGCGCTGCGTTTCCAGAGGGCGAGCCAAGGGACGAGCCCGCGGACGAGCGTGTGGACGAAAGCGTGGGACACTGACGGCGATGAGGCTGCTTCCCAAAGACCGTGACCTGTCGAAGACGCTCGACAAGGTCGAGCTGCAGGTCCGCGCCAGCGACTTGCGCATGCGCGCCGAGGAGGTCGAGGTCCGGCTCGATCGCTTCCTCGCCATGCACATGCAATGGCGCTCGCGCTCGTCGATCCAGACCTTGATCCACGAGGGCTACGTCTACGTCGTCGCCTCGGTGCCCGACAAACCGCTGGGCGGCGGCGAGCTCGTGCAGGAAACGCGGCCGGGCCGGCGCCTGCGCGACAAGAGCCGCGTCGTGGTCGTCGTGCCCGAAGGACTGCGCATCGAGGTGACGCCGATCGTCGGCGACGACTTGGTCGTGTTGGTGGAGGACGCCGACGTGCTCGCGGTCGACAAGCCGCCGATGCTTCCCGTCCATCCCTCGGGCCGGCACCTGAGCGACACGCTGATCCAGCGCGTTCACAAGCACTACGGCGTCGACGACGCCGATCGTTCCGGTCGGCCGCGGCTGTGCCATCGCCTCGATCGCGAAACCAGCGGCATCGTGCTGATCGGGCTGCACCCCAAGGCGCACTCGGAGTTGCGCAAGCAGTTCGAGGAGGGCTCGATCGACAAGGAGTACCTCGCGATCGTGCAAGGCGCGCCCAACCAAGAACACGGCGTGATCGACACGCCGATCGGCTCGGCGCGCGCCAGCCGCATCGGGCTGAAGATGACGTGCCGCAGCGACGGCGACGAAGCGCGCACCGATTGGCGCGTGCTCACCCGCCTGCGCGGATGTTCGCTCGTGCTGTGCCGCCTGTTCACCGGGCGCCAACACCAGATTCGCGTGCACATGGAGTCGATCGGGCACCCGTTGGTCGGCGACAAGCTGTACGGCTACGACGAAGAGTTTTTTCAGAAGCAGTCCGACGGGGTTTTGACGCCCGCGGACATCGTGCAGCTCGAGCTGCCGCGGCACGCGTTGCACCACCACCGGCTCGGCTTCACGCACCCGCGCAGCGGCGAGCGTGTCGTCGTCGAAAGCCCGTTGCCGCCGGACCTCGCGGCGTTCCTCGCGACGCGCTGAAGTTTCGCGAGGTTGCGCCGGCCGCAACTCCGGCGCGTGTTTCGGTCGAGCATGGAGTGGCGCGAGCGCCTCGTGACTCGCGGAACAACGGCGCGCGGCCGAGTTCGCCTTCGCGCAAGCGCCGCGCGACGCACACTCTGTTCGCCACGCCTCGACTGCGCGAGCGGGCGCTCCGGTTCTGTGTCGCCGCGGCGCCGCGGCGCGTGAGCTCGGGGAAGAAAGGTTCCCTGATCTCGGGCGCGTCTCCAGAATGCGGCGCATGACTTCGCCGATCCCCGCTCTCACACGCCGCGATGTGCTGCGCGCGGCGAGTGTGTTGCCGCTCGCGGCGGCGTGCGCGAGCCGGCGCTCGGGCGCGCCCGTCGCGCGCGCGAAGAACCTGCTCGTCGTCCTCGCCGACGACCACAGTTGGTGCGACCTCGCGTGTTACGGCAATCCCGATGTGCGCACGCCGGCGCTCGATCGCTTCGCGAGCACAGGCCTGCGTTTCGAACGCGCTTACACCGTCGTCGGCGTGTGCCAACCGTCGCGCTCGAGCTTGCTGACCGGCCTCTATCCGATTCGCCACGGCGCGCTCGGCTTCGGGCCGATTTCGGCGGGCATCGCGACGTGGCCGCAGATGTTGCGCGAGCAGGGCATTGCGACGGCGTTGATCGGCAAGCTCGACGTCGATCCGCTCGAACAGTTTCCCTTCGACTATCTG
>CAYHRR010000519.1:0-3315 GCA_964358875.1 uncultured Planctomycetaceae bacterium
GCGCCGTCCGGCACGCGCGCGCCGTCGTCGAGCCACGACAATGAATCGATCAGCGCGCCGCGGCCGACGACCGTGTCGCGACCGACTCCTGCGCGAATGCCGAGCGTCGCGCCGGCTTCGATGCGAATCGCGCCGAGCACGAGTTCGCCGTCGACGAACTCCGCCGTGCGCAGCGAGGCGTCCTGCGACAAGGTCACGTCGTCGCCGATGTCGAGCAGATCCCAGCCGCCGTCGGCGAGCTCGACTCCGCGGTGAATGTGAACGCGCGCTCCGACGCGCGCGCCGAGAGCGCGCAGCGCGACGCAAGTCAGCTCGGTGCCCGCGATCAAACGCCACGGAATGCGCCGTGCCGCGCGCGCGACGATCCAATGCCGCACGTGGAAGCCGCTCCATGCCGGAGCGCGCAAAGGCACGTATTTGCCGACAAAAAGCCGCTTCGTGCCGAGCGCGTAGGCGATCGCGAGCGGCATCCACGCAAGTCCGGCGAGCAGCGCAAGGAACGGCGCGGTGAGCAGCGCTCCGGCGATGCCGAGCGTTTCGACGAGACGCGGTGCGAGGTCTTCGACGACGAACTGCGCTGCGCAGGCGACGCACGCGAGTTCGAGCAACATCCAGGCGCACTGTGCGAGCGTCGCGAGCACCGGCTTGCCGCCGACAGAGACTTCGGCGTGCGAATTTCGCGGCGCCGGTTCCTGCACGGCCGCGCCCGAGCAGCGCTCGACGAGCGCACGCACGCTGCGCGCTTCGTAGAGATCGCGCACCGTGATCGAGGCCGTGCGCGGGTTCTCGCGCAGGTGCGAAATGAGTTCCGCGGCGGCCAGCGAATCACCGCCGAGGTCGAGGAAAAAGTCCTCGTCGAGGCCGACCATGCCCTTCACTCCGAGCACCGCCGCGAAGCTGCGCGCGATGGCCGCCTGATGTTCGTCGAGCTCCTCGTCGAGCTCCTTGTCGCGCGCTGCGATTTCGAGCTGCGGCAATTTCTTGCGCTCGAGCTTGCCGCCGATGCTCGTCGGCAACGCTTCGAGCAAACCGATGCGCGTCGGCACCATCGGCGCCGGCAGCACGACCGCGAGCGCCGCGCGCAGACCTTCGAGATCCGGCGGAGCGGCGGCCTCGCGCGCGACGACGAACGCAACCACCCTGCGACGCGGGCCTTCGCCTTGCACGGTGCACGCCGCTTCGAGCACGCCGGGTTGCTCCGCGAGCCGCGCTTCGATCGCTTCGAGTTCGATGCGATGACCGCGCACCTTTACTTGCGCATCGCGCCGCCCCAAACACGTCAGCTCCCCGTTCGGCTCGCGCCGCGCGAGGTCGCCGGTGCGGTACATGCGGCCCAAGCGCGGATGCGTCGGAAAACGCTCGGCCGTGAGCTGTTCGAGATGCAAATAGCCGCGCGCGACGCCTTCGCCGGCGATGCATAGCTCGCCCTCCGCGCCGTCCGCGACCTCGACGAGATCCGGGTCGAGCACGTGCGCGCGATTGCCGTCGACCGCGCGCCCGATCGTCACCGGCTCGCCCGCGCGCACGCGTCCGCGCGTCGCCGTCACCGCGCATTCCGTCGGCCCATAGCCGTTCTCGAGCCGTCGACCGCGCCCCCATAGCTCGGCGATGTCCGCGGTCAGCGCTTCACCGCCGACGTACAGCAAGCGCAGTTCGGGCAGCTCGTGCAGCGGATCGCGACAACCCGTCGCGCGCAGCAACGTCGGCGGCGGACAGAACACGGTGATGCGCTCGCGCTGCAACCACGGGATGAGGTCGGGCCCCGAACGCACGGTCTGATCGTCGAGCACGACGAGCGTCGCGCCCGCTGCGAAGGCGAGCCACGTCTCTTCGATCGACGAGTCGTAGGCCGGCGAGGAACCTTGGACGACGCGGTCGCGCGGGCCGAGCTCGAACTCGCGCAGATCGGATGCGACGAGATTGCAGATGCTGTGGTGCTCGATCAGCACGCCCTTCGGACGACCGGTGGTGCCCGAGGTGTAGATGACGTAGGCGAGGTTCGTCGGGCGCGCGCGATCCACGGTGCCGAGCGGCGCCGGCGCGTCCGCGTCGCGCGCGTCGACGACGAGCACGCGCGCGGGAGCGACGCCGAGCGCTTCCGCGCGCAGCGCGCCGGTGGCGTCGGTGACGAGCAGCGCCGCGTCGGTGTCCGCGACGATGTAGCGCGCGTAGTCGTCCGGCAGCGTCGGATCGATGCAGGCGAAGGCCGCGCCGGCCTTCGACACCGCAAGTTGCGCGACGAACAGCTCGGGAGTCTCGCGTGCGAGCAGCAGCACGACGATGCTCTCGGGTTGCACGAAACGCTCGATCCGTGCCGCGAGCGCGGCGGAGCGTTCGGCCAACTCTCGGTACGTCACGCTGCAGCGCGCGCGGCCGGGGCCGGCGGAAATCTCGAGCGCGGCGTGCTCGGGCGAACGCTGCAAGGGCAGCTCGAGAAAACGGTGCAGCAAGCGCGGCGCTTGGGCGCGGACTGCGCCGCTCGCGGGTGCGGTCGTCACGTCGACGCGACCTCGCTTACGCGCGCTCGCCGAAGTCGTCGAGGCGCGCGCGCAGATGGCGCGCCAAGGTCGGCAGGCGGCGCACGCGCTCGGCGCGTTCGAGGAAGCGGAAGCCGCGCACCGGCCGGCGCTCGCAGGCACCGCAGCGGCACTGGAACGGCTCGGCCATCTGCCACTCGGTGGTTTCGTAGTCGAACGACAGTTCGTCGAACGGCGCGATCGGTCCGATCGCGATCAACTCACGCCCGCGCACCAGCGTGTTGGGCCTGCAGGCGTGGTTCAGGAACTGCCATGGATAGCGCGCGATGATCTGTTCGAAACTCGTGCCTGCGGGGATGCCGAGGTGCTCGCCGGCGCCGATCTGAATCGTGTAGCGCGTCGCCGTCGTCGAGCTGACGCCGTCGAGCGCGAGGATCGTCGCGCCGTCCTCGACGGCTTCGAGCGCGAGCATGCGCAGTTCGCCGTGAGCGTGCAGAACGCCGACGCGCGTGCGACTTCCGGCGGTGGGTTCGATGCGAATCGTCGACATGCAAGCAGGCTCCTCAGTGCCCGCGGATCTTGGAAACCCGCGCAGGGTAGTGGAGTTCTCCTGCAATTCCGCCGACGCGCTCGCTTTCGCGTGGCGGCGTCGTCGCGCACCGTCGAGTTCGACGCGGCGCAACGGCGCGCCGCGAACGGCATCAAGCGCGGCGCGCGCTCACGCCCACTTCTTTTCCCACAGCGCCATCTCGGTGGCGCGCTGCTCGACGAAGGCGCGGATCGCGCTCAGGTGCGCGCTCCAACCGCCGCTGCCCTGCATATCGAACTTCACGCCGAG
>CAYHRR010000520.1:0-3291 GCA_964358875.1 uncultured Planctomycetaceae bacterium
TCTCCAAACTGCCTGGCCCGACGCTACGCCCAGTGGCGTAGCTTGCCCAGCCCGCCTGTCTGGAATCTCCGCGACCAGGACAGGTGACCGTCGTGTGACCGCAGCGTGTTCAGAGACGCTCGATGCACCCACGCAACTCGTCGCCCGAATGCTCGGCTACGACGTCGCGGAGACGACACAGTTTCGCCTGGCGCACCGCGCCGCGACGGCCGCGCAAACCGCCAAAGCCCACAGCGCAACGTGCTCCTCGCACTCCACGTGAGCACGCGCCGGCGCTAACATCCTCGGCCTTGTGAATCACCCTCGCGGTGCCGCGCGAACCCGGAAGCGATCGGTCGCGTTCCCGGCGCCGGCGGGAGCGAGGGCCAACGTGAGGATGCCGCTGTGAAGGAAGTCGTTCTCGTCGGGGCCTGCCGTACACCGATCGCCAAGTTCCAAGGTGCCCTGTCGGGCTTCCGCGCGCCCGACCTCGGTGCGCTCGCGATCGCCGAAGTGCTGCGCCGTTCGGGGGTGCCCGCAGCGGCGGTGCAGGAGGTGATCATGGGCTGCGTTCTGCAGGCCGGGCTCGGCCAAAACGTCGCGCGCCAGGCGGCGATCAAGGCCGGCATTCCCGCCTCGGTCGGCGCGTTCACCGTCAACAAGGTCTGCGGTTCGGGCCTGAAGAGCGTGATGCTCGCCGCCCAGGCGATCCGCGCCGGCGACGCCGACGTCATCGTCGCGGGCGGCATGGAGTCGATGACCAACGCGCCCTACCTGTTGCCGGAAGCGCGCGCCGGCGTGCGCTTGGGCCACGGCAAGCTGATCGACTCGATGGTCGGCGACGGGCTGTGGGACATCTACAACGACTTCCACATGGGCATCACCGCCGAGATGGTGGCCGAGAAGTACGAGATCACGCGCGCGCTGCAGGACGCCTTCGCCGCCGAGAGTCATCGCCGCGCGGGTGAAGCGACGGCCGCCGGGCGCTTCGACGAGGAGAAGTTCACGGTCGCGATCCCGCAGCGCAAAGGCGAGGCGCTCAAGTTCACGACTGACGAAGGCATCAAGGCCGACACGACGGCCGAGTCGATCGCCAAGCTGCGCCCGGCCTTCAAACCCGACGGCGGCAGCGTGCCGGCGGCGAACGCGTCCTCGATCAACGACGGCGCCTCGGCGGTGCTCGTGATGAGCGCCGAGCGGGCCGCGCAACTCGGCTGCAAGCCGCTGGCGCGCGTGCTGGCCTACGGCACCGGCGGCTGCGCGCCGGAGTGGGTGATGATGGCGCCCGAGCAATCGATCAAGTCGGTCGCGGCCAAGCTCGGCAAGAAGCCTGCGGACTTCGATCTGCATGAGATCAACGAGGCCTTCGCGGCTGCGGCGGTCGCGCTGACGCGGGTGCTCGACCTCGATCCGAAGAAGGTCAACGTCAACGGCGGCGCGGTGGCGCTCGGCCATCCGATCGGCGCGAGCGGTTGCCGCGTGTTGACGACGCTGTTGCATGCGATGAAGCAACGCAACGCGAAGACCGGCATGGCGTCGTTGTGCCTCGGCGGCGGCAATGCCGTGTCGCTCGCGGTGGAGGCGCTCTAGCCATGGCCTTCTTCGAACGCGTAGCCGTGATCGGCGCCGGCACGATGGGCAACGGCATCGCGCAGACCTTCGCGACCCACGGCAGCCAAGTCGCGCTGATCGACGTCGATCCCAAGGGCCTCGAAAAAGGTCTGGCGACGATCCGCGGCAGCCTCGACAAGTTCGTGGCGAAGAACCTGCTGCCGAAAGCCGACGCCGACGCCGCCTTCGCGCGCATCGCGCCCGCGAGCACGCTCGAGCACGCCAAGTCCGCGCAACTCGTCGTCGAAGCCGTCGTCGAGCGTCCCGACGTCAAGGCCAAGGTGTTCAGCGAGCTCGATCGCCTGACCGACGCGCGCTGCATCCTCTCGTCGAACACCTCGTCGATCTCGATCACCAAAATCGCCGCCTCGACGAAGCGCGCCGACCGCGTGATCGGCATGCACTTCATGAATCCGGTGCCGCTGATGAAGCTCGTCGAAGTCATCCGCGGCCAAGAAACCTCGGCCGAAACGACGGCGCAGGTCGTCGCTTGCTCCGAAGCGCTCGGCAAGGTGCCCGTCGAAGCCGCGGACTACCCGGGTTTCGTTTCGAACCGCGTGTTGATGCCGATGATCAACGAAGCCGCCTTCTGCCTGATGGAGGGCGTGGCGACGAAGGAAGGCATCGACACGGTGATGAAGCTCGGCATGAACCACCCGATGGGGCCGCTCGCGTTGGCCGACCTGATCGGACTCGACGTTTGCCTCGACATCCTCGAGGTCCTGCACGACGGACTCGGCGATCCGAAGTACCGTCCTTGCCCTTTGCTCAAGCGCATGGTGGCCGCCGGGCGCTTGGGTCGGAAGTCCAAGAAGGGCTTCTACGACTACGCCTGATCTACGTGCCTGATCCACATCGCGGCGACGCACCCCAACTAGGAACGATCGATGTTCGAGCTGAGCGAGGAATTGACGCTGGTGCGCGACAGCGCGCGCGAGTTCGCCGAGAAGGAACTGATGCCGCGCGCGACGCAGCACGACCGCGACGGGCACATCGACGCAGGTTTGTTGAAGGCGATCGGCGCCATGGGCTTCTGGGGCCTGACGGTGCCCGAGGAATACGGCGGAGCCGGGCTCGGCAACCTCGCGCTGGCGATCGTGCTCGAAGAGCTCAATCGCGGCTGCGCGGCGACGGGCGTCACGGTTTCGGTGCACAACAGCCTGCTCGGCGCGCCGATCAAGAAGTTCGGCAACGACGCGCAAAAGCAGCAGTGGCTGCCGAAACTGGCGACCGGCGAAGTGCTTGGCGCGTACGCCTTGACCGAACCGGGCGCAGGTTCGGACGCAGCGGCACTCTCGACGCGCGCTGTGCGCAACGGCGATCACTTCGTGCTCGACGGCAACAAGATCTGGGTCACCAGCGGTTCGATGGCCGGACTCGTGCTCGTGTACGCGCGCACCAATCAAGACGCGCCGAAGGCCAAGGGCATCACCGCTTTCCTTGTGCCGGCCAACACGCCCGGTATGCGCGTCGGAAAGAAGGAGTTGAAGTGCGGCATCCGCGGTTCGCCCGCGGTCGAGCTGATCTTCGAAAACTGCCGCGTGCCGGCGACCAGCGTCATCGGTCAGATCGACCGCGGCTTTCCGATCGCGCTCGACACGCTCGACGGCGGGCGCATCGGCATCGCCGCGCAAGCGGTCGGCATCGCACGCGCGTGCCTCGAAGAAGCCGTCAAGTACGCCAAGGTGCGCCAACAGTTCG